>VYDF01000102.1 GCA_009843565.1 Acidimicrobiia bacterium
GCACGAAGCCGAAGAGGCCATGGTGGTGCCCGCCGCGCTGGCCCACCCGTTTGCCCTGGAGTTCGTGCGGCTGGCCCAGCGCTACCCCGGAGCAATCGGCGACGAACTGGTGCTCGGCTGGCTGTCGGCTGCCTCCGCTGACCTCGAGGCGCTGGCGTACACCCCCACCGGCGACCGGGATGCCGTGCTCAATGAGGCCCGCGAAATCGCAGCAACGCTGACCGCCCAGGCGTGGGGCAAGCCCGAACCCCAGGCATTGGCGCAGGCCGAGCTCGTGCTTCGGCGCATGAGAAGCGACCGTCCCAACGAATCCATCGACGCACTGCGGGAGCTGCAACCGGTGGATCTGGCTCTGGCCCAGAAGCTGTTGGGCATAGTCGAGCATCTCATGGCAACCGACATTGCACCTCCTCGACGCGGGATGGGCCGATGGGAGCCGGTTCTGGCCGGAGTGCTGGCCCTTCAAGGAGATGTCTACGAGGGCGAGCCCAGCGTTGGCGGTGTGGGTGCGGGCCGGATGGTGTGGCTCGACAACTCCAAGCAGACTGGCCACGTGCAGCCCCGTGACATCATCGTCACCCAATATCCGCTTCAGAACTTCTCTCCCCTCCTATGGGATGCGGCGGGAATCGTGACGGTCGGGGGCGCGCCCACTGCGCACTTGTTCGAAGTGGCCCGCTCGTTGACGGTGCCAGCGGTAATCAACTGCCCGCTTGCCGAGATCGTCAAGGCTGGCCCCCGGTTGGGGATGCTCGACGGCGATGCCGGCCGGGTGGCCGTGGCCCAGGATTGACGGGCATGGCTGAGCGAGCCCCAGTCGGGATCATCGGACTCGGCGTCATGGGATCGGCCATGTCGCATCACATCATCGCGGCAGGCCACGAGGTGGTCGGGTTTGATATCGATCCCGGTCGACGCAGTGAATTCGCCGGCTCAGTCGTTCAGTCGGTGGCCGACGTGGCCCGCCAAACCCCAATAGCTTTGTTCTCCCTCCCGTCATCTGAGGCATTGGCGCAAGTAGCGGCCGAGTTCGCCGACAGCGCCTCCCCCGGGACGGCTGCCGTCGAGATGGGAACCCTCCCGCTAGCCGACAAGGAAACCGCCCATGCTCTCTTGGCTTCGAAGGACATCGACCTCCTCGATGCCCCGGTGAGCGGAACCGGACTTCAAGCCGCCGATGCCACCCTGGTGGTGTACTCCAGCGGCGACGAAGCCGCCCATCAGCGGGTGGCGCCGATCTTCGACCTGATCGGCAAACAGACCTTCTACCTTGGCGCTTTCGGCAACGGCTCACGGATCAAGTTCGTGGCCAATCTGCTCGTGGCAGTCCACACCCTGGCCGCGGCAGAAGCCCACCAACTGGGCAGTGCCTGCGGCCTGGACCCCGAATTGGTCCAGGAGGTGATCGCGGCCGGTGTCGGCTCTTCGGCCATGTTCGAGATCCGGGGTCCGATGATGGCGGCTGACACCTACGAGCCTCCGTCAGCCCGCCTCGCCATCATCCTGAAAGATGCCGGCATCATCGCCGACCACGCCCGAGACCTCGATACTCCCACTCCCTTGCTCGACGCTGCCCTCCCCCTCTACCAAATTGCGGTCGACGCCGGCCTCGGCGACCTCGACGCGGCGGCCTTGCGGCGACTGTTGGCCGAAACCGAATAATAATCTAGTAGTTACTATTAGAGGCAGTCTCGACCCATGCGAAGGCGGAATCTAGGTGACCTCTGAACAATCCGGCCATAAGCCTGCTTTAGCGGTAACGCTGGCACTGGTCTTGGTGATGGGTGCGCTCGCCATTTCTTCGTCAACTTCCCATGCAGAACCCAATGAAGACTTGTTCTTTTCTGGTCCGGTGATCGACGGGCCTGATTTCTGCCTCAATTTCAGCTTGGGCGGGCCGGTCACCTACCCATTCGACAGCGACAAAGACGGCATCGCCGACATCTGCTCGCTTCCCCGCACCCGCCGAGCAGCCGTCGCCCGCCAAAACGCCCTCGAAACACTTGGAACCGAACACCCCGACCGCCTCGAACACCTCTTCGCCGACCAATGCGCCACCGGACCCGAAACCCTCGGCGAACCCCATGCCGAGCCCGACGACGAATGCGCAACCCATCGCCCTGTAGTTTCGGGCACCTATACCGCAATTGAAGCTGGATTGACGCACGCGTGCGTTCTGCGCGCCGACCAGACCATTGCGTGCTGGGGAAACAACTTCATCTTCGACATGACGAACTCCCCCGCCGGCCAATTCACCGCGATCGCCGCTGGTCTGTACCACTCCTGCGCCCTGCGAACTGGTGGCGCAATCGTCTGCTGGGGCGACAACAGCTTGAAGCAAAGTGACGAGCCCGAAGGCCAATTCACAGCGATTGCAGTGGGCTGGAACCATTCGTGTGCGCTGCGGGCCGACCAGACCATCGCCTGCTGGGGCAACAACGCCTCCGGGCAATCCGATCCCCCCAGCGGCCAGTTCACCGCCCTATCGTCTCTTGGTGGGCATACGTGCGCACTGCGAATCGACGAGACGATCACCTGCTGGGGATTCAGCACCACCGGGGGTTTGAGCGCACCCTCGGGCAACTTTGCCGAAATTGCGGTAGGCACCCACCATTCCTGCGGTATCCGTGACAACGGCGGCATCGCCTGCTGGGGCAGCAACCGGTTCGGCCAAACATCAGCACCACCTGGCAGGTTCATCGCCATTGATGTGGGCGAGCGCCACTCCTGTGCGCTGAGCACAGATCAGACCGTCACCTGCTGGGGCGATAACCGTGCTGGTCAAACAGATGCTCCCCCCGGGTTGTACCTTGCCATTACCACTGCGACCGGGTTTTCGTGCGCGTTGAGAGCCAATGGCTCCTTTATCTGTTGGGGGAACGTCACCGAAGGGCCGACAGTGCCCCCGGAAGGTCAATTCACCGACATCGATACCAATTTGAATCACTCTTGCGCGGTTAGGACTGACGGAACCATCGCCTGCTGGGGAAGAAACGAAATGGGGCAGACCAACGTCCCTGACGGCCAATTCAGCGCGGTGGCCGTGAGTCTCACTGCGTCATGCGGGCTGCGCACCGACGGAACCATCGCCTGCTGGGGGGACTTGGAGAACGGCCAGGAGAGAATCCACGAGGGCCAGTTCAGCGCAGTGGGACTCGGCCTGGAGAACACGTGCGGGCTGCGCACCGACGGAACCATCGCCTGCTGGGGAAGAAGCGCCCACGGGCAGCACGTACCCCCTCCCGGCCAATTCACTTCGTTGTCTTCTGGCCTAGGGCATTCGTGTGCTGTGCGAACGGACCAGACCATTGCTTGCTGGGGCGACAACCGTGAGGGCCAGAGCGAGGACCCGCCTTCCGGCCGATATCTGTCGGTGTCAGCCGGAGGGGGATACTCGTGTGCGCTGCGCACTGACCACACCGCGGTCTGCTGGGGTGGCAGTCGACTTGGGCTGCCCATTCCACCCCCTGGCCAATTTGAGACCATCGCCTCCCACTGGTCTTCCTGTGGGTTGCGCCCCGATGGCGAGATTGACTGCTGGGGCCACAACTTCCAACCCCATGAACCAGATGGTCGATTCATAGCGGTCTCCGCCGCCCAAAGCCACTTCTGCGCCATCCGAGAAGGCGGTGCCATCCACTGCTGGGGATTCAACTACTTCAAGCCCCTCAGCTCGCTAGCCCCGTAATCCTCTACCCGGTGGTGGACCCCCTAGCCGGCCAGGATCATGAGGTGGTCGACGATCACGGCGCCTTGGCCGCGGTCGAGCACAACGACCGGGTTGAGGTCGAGTTCGACGAGGCGGTCGCCGAGGGCGGTGGCCAGGGTTGCGGTGGACATGATCACTTGGGCCAGGGCGTCCACATCGGCGGGCGCACGGCCTCGAGCCCCGTCGAGCAGGGAAAAGCCCTTCAGGGAGCGGATCATCTCGTAGGCATCGGCCTCATCCATGGGCAGCGGGCGGACGGCGGTGTCGGCCAGGACCTCGGTGAATACGCCGCCGGTCCCCACCATGACTGCGGGGCCGAGCGTGGGATCGCGAGTCACCCCCACAATCATCTCGGCGCCGCCGACCACCATCTGTTGGACCTCTACCCCGTCGATGGCCGCGTCTGGGCGGACGGCGCTGGCCCTGTCCAGTATCTTCTGGGCCGCCTGCTCCACTCTGTCGAGAGAATCCACCCCCAGAACCACCAGGCCGGCGTCGGACTTGTGAGGGAAATCGGCTGAGGCGATTTTTGTTGCTACCGGCAGGCCGATTTCCGCGGCCACCTGTCGGGCATCACCCGCCGATGCGGCCACTTCGCTGGCCACCAGCGGGAGTCCGAATGAACGCAGGACCGCTCCGGTGTCAGGAGGCGAGATGCCCAAAGCCGTTTCCGCCGCTTCCGGCAGAGCACCAGACAGTGGTGGTCGCACTCGGAAGCTGGCCCGATGGCGCTGGTAGCGGTGGTAGGCAGCCAACGCTGCGAAACACCCTCGGAAGGAGCGGAACAGCGGGATCCCCGACTCCACCAACCGGTCGAATCCCAGTTCATCCACCTTGAAGGAGTTCCAGGTGGCGATGAGCGGCTTGTTTACCTCGTGGACCAGGGCCAAGATGTCGTCTCCCAGCGGGTCGGTCATGGGCGCTACCGCGCCAGTGATACCCACCACCGTGTAGCCCACCGCCGGATCGTCGCAAATGTCTCGGATCACTTGGCGGCGGATTTCCGCGGGCTGGGTGGTTATGAACGTGCCCCCGTTGTCTACCGGGTTGGACACCGCCAAGTAGCTGGGGATGTGCCGGTGCAGCCTCTCCTGGGTCTCTTCGGCCAGCGGGGGCGCGGCCACTCCCGCCAACTCGGCAGCCTCGGCCATCAGCGTGCTCGATCCCCCAGAAATGGAGTACAGCCCAGCGCCCTCGGCCACGCCTGGGCCCAGCTTGGCGAATAGGGCGGCGGTCTCGAGCAGCTCATCGAGATCGCGCACTCGCACCACCCCGTACTGCTCGAACAGGCCCTCGATCACCTCGTCTGATCCAGTGAGGTGGCCGGTGTGCGACGACGCCATGCGCGACCCCGCATCGGTGGCCCCTATCTTCAACAGCACCACCGGCTTGTGTTGGGCGTTAGCCGCCTCCAGCGCGGTTCGCAACTTGTCGGCCGACCGGAAGCCCTCGATGTAGCCAGCGATCACCGCGGTGTCGTCGTCGTAGGCGAAGTACTCGATGAAGTCGCTCACCTCGAGGTCCACCTCGTTGCCGCACGGGACCTGGCGGCTGAAACCGATGCCGAAATGAACGCCCTGGACAATCGGACGTCCGTTGTGGCCCGACTGGGTGACCACCCCGATTTTGCCTCCCCGCAGTCCGCGCACCTCGGGCACGGGCTCAAATGCGTTGGTATTGGTGTTGGGGCCGAAAACTCGGATCTTGTTGCGGCGCCCAGCCTCGCCCAGTTCGGCCTCCAGTGCGACGCCCTCGGGGCCGACCTCGCTGAAACCAGAGGAGAACACAATGGCGAAGCGGACTCCGACGGCGCCGCATGCGTCCACTACCCGGGCGCACACTGCGGGCGGGGTGGAGATCACCGCCAGCGACACCGGCTCGGGCACATCGGCCACCGTCTCGTAGATGGGCACCGATCCGATCGACCCTCCCTTGGGGTTGACCAGATGCCAGTTACCCACCCCCCATCGGGAATCCATCGCCGCCAGCAATGCATCCTCGGTCTGCGCGCGGTCGATTCCGCCGATAACCGCCACTCCAACCGGGTGGAAGAACTCTTCTAGGTCGCTTCGCCGCTGGACCATGAGATTCCGATGGTAGTTATCGGAGGTCTCGCGCCAAGAGGCAGAACCATCTCCACCGGCTACGCTGGGCGGCCATGGAGATCGGCCACGTCTATGACATGCCGCCCATGCGGCCCGACGACGCCCGCACCACCTACTTCGACGCCGGGGTGCTCAAGATCGGAGTGGAGTACCGCAACCTCACTCCCGAAGCGCTGATGGAGTACTACGAGGCCGACGAGGCCTACATCGAGGAGTTGCGCCGCACCGCCCCGCTAGGGATCGAGGATCGGGGGGTTTCACTGCATATCTTCGACGCCGACGGCCAGTGGGAGTACCTGCGTTTCGATCTGTTCGAGGATGCTCCTCACTACCACTACAACTACGCCGGCGGCGGTCGGAATCACATCATCCCGTTCGATGAGACCGCCCACGGCCCCATTGCCGAGTGGGCGGTAGGCAAGATTCGCACCGGCGGGCTGGCCCCCATGCTGGCCCAGGCCGGCGCCGTCGAGTTGGCCGACGGGCTCGATGCCGACATCTTGGCCGACGTTGCCGATCAGGTAGCCGACCTGACCTCCGAGCTCCAGGCCCGATTGGCCGCCGCGGTCTAGTAGCCGCGGCCCGACCGACTAGCCGGCCAAGTCGCCGAAGTCCACCTGGCCGGTGATCATCGAACCCTGGAAGGCGTTGTCGATGTTGACGTTGACCCCCGAAACAAACGACGCCGCGTCTGAACCCAGGTAAGCCAACAGGTTGGCCACCTCTGCAGCGGTGACATAGCGGCCCCCGGATTGGGCTGCGGTCCAATCGATCATCTCCTCGCCCATGGTCTTCTTGAAGTCGGGCAGCAGCGGGGTGTCGATCGGCGCCGGGCAGGCGCTGGCGATGCGCACACCGTTGGCCAGCATTCCCTTGGCCGCCTGCATGGTGAAGATCTGCACGCACTCCTTGGAGAACATGTAGCCGTCGGACACAACCTCGGGATGCTCCTCCACCCAGGCCACCGCCTTGTCCCAATCGTCGATGGACAGCAGCTCGGTGATCTCAGCCTGGTGAGCTGGCCAGTTCATGCCCGCGATGGAGGCGGTGTTGACCACCGCGCCACCCGAGGGGATCTTCGGCAACAGCGCATCGGTCAGCCGCATCAGCCCCAGGGTGTTGACCTTCATCACGTCCTCGGGTGAGAAGGTGGCGGCGATGCCGGCGTTGTTGAACAGCACGTGCACCGGAGCGTCGATTGCCGCGGCCGCCTCGTCCACCGCCACCGGGTCGCCCATGTTGGTGGGGATGTAGCGGGTGATCGGCCCCTCAGGCTCCTTGATGTCCAGTGCAGTGATCGACGCCGCTCCTAAATCGGCCAGCAGCTCCACCAGCGCGGCTCCCACGCCGGAAAAAGCTCCGGTAACCACGACGTTGCGGCCTTCGTAGCTCATGGGGTTGGACATCGGGACCTCCAAAGGGGGTAGCTCGGCTGGCGAATTCTACTGCGGCAAGTATCGTTGAGGTCACACTGGCGAACGACGAAAACCGACGGAGGGCACCGTGAACCTGAACGAAATGATCATGGTGAGCGTGGACGACCACCTGTGTGAACCACCTGAAATGTTCGACAACCATCTCCCCGCCAAATGGCGGGATGAGGCCCCTCGGGTGATCCACACCGATTCGGGCGATGACGTGTGGTCGTTCAACGGCGCCATCATCCCCAATGTGGGCCTCAACGCAGTGGCCGGGCGGCCCAAGGAGGAGTACGGCATCGAGCCCACCGCCTTCGACGAGATGCGCCCTGGCTGCTTCGACGTCCACGCCCGGGTCAGAGACATGGACGCCGCCGGGGTGCTGGGCTCGATGTGCTTCCCGTCGTTCCCCGGTTTCGCCGGCCGTCTGTTCGCCAACCACCCCGACAAGGAATTCGCCGCCGACTTGATCCGGGCTTACAACGACTGGCACATCCATGAGTGGGCCGGGGCCTATCCAGGCCGGTTCATCC
>VYDF01000251.1 GCA_009843565.1 Acidimicrobiia bacterium
AAGAGCGCAGCACCACGTGGGTCTGGCCGTCGGCCAGCATGGAGCACACCCGAGTGCCGGTGGCGGCGTGGTACAGCGGAGTGGTCGACAAGAACACGTCATCGGGTCGAAACCGCTGGACCAATGCCATGGTCAGTCCGTTGAACGCCAACCCCCGCTGGGTGAGACAGACCCCTTTGGGCCGCCCAGTGGTACCGCTGGTGTAGATGATGAGCGCCGTGTCATCTTCTGTGGCACGATCCAGGTCGGTGAACGGCGCCGATGCCATGAGCTCTGCATAGGCATCGCCGTCGGCGTCGACCACCGGGCCGGTGGAGCCGATGGCCTCCAGCCGTTGGGCATAACCGCTGGCCGCCAAGGTAAGCGTGGGTTCGGCGTTCGACAGAATGAAGGCCAGTTCGGGATCGGTGAGCTGAGTGTTCAACGGCACGGCAGCCGCGCCCAGGTAGGCCACTGCCAGGTAGACGTCGAAGAAGACCAGCCCATTGTCGGCCATGAGCGCCACTCGATCACCCGGGCCCACCCCGGCGCTCTCGAGCCCGGTCGCCAACCGGCGAACCCGGTCCCGCAATTCCGCGAACGCGACCGATGCTCCTCCATCGACCGCCACCGCAGTCCGCTGGGGATAAAGCGCTGCATCACGCTCCAACAAGTCGACAATCCGCATCAGGCCACCAATCTAAGCTTCAGACTTCGACGAGTTAGCTGGAGCGCATGGAGTCGAGGTCTCCATCCCAGCCGACCCCTTCCATGCCCAGTTGTTCCTCAGTAGTCATCGGCTCGTCACCCAGGCGATAGGTGCGGGTGGCGGTGCCGGAGAACAGCTCGTCCTGTTCGGCATCGGAGTAACTGTCGGCCATGATTTGAAATGCGTTCCATAACACCGGATAGGTGAGGGTTTGGCGGTCGATTGGGTAGTTCGACTCGAACATGCATCGGTCGGGTCCGAAGGTGTCGATGCAGAATCGCACCGCGTCGGACCAGTAGGCGGCCACTTCTTCTGAGCTGGGGGGCACCGCCAGGTCGGCCCAACCCGTCCCAAACATGAAGTCCATTCCGATCCCGCCCACCTTGACCACGGCATTGGGCTGGGCAGCCACGGCCTGCATTGACACCCGCCAGTCGGCCCAGACCTGCTCGCGGCTGTCGCGATATGGGCCCACGCCCAGGGGAGCCCCTAGGTGGCCGGCCACCACCCTCAGATCCGGAATGGCCGCGGCCAACTCAGCCACCTCGGGCAGTTGAGGGTGAAAGAGCCAGGCGTCGAAAGCCAAATTCCGCTCGACGAGTGTGCGCAACCCGGCCCGGAACTGGTCCGTGCCCATCATCAGGGGAAAAGGGTTGCCGTGGCCTTGGGGAATGTCTGGGCTGGGATCCATGCCTGCCGTGTGGCGGATGCTGCACAGACGTCCGCTGCTGACAGCATCGTGGGCGTCTAGTACTTGGTTGAGGGTGTCGCCGAGCATCAAATCGGCGAAAGCGACGATGCCGGCGAGGGGCGGTCCGTTGGCCGCATCAACAGCGTCGCCCTGCGACACGGCGAAGACCGTCTCGCCCACCGGCTGCATATGCTCGGGAAGCGCCATGTCATAGGAGACTGCCGTCTCTACAAACACCGTTTTCGTGATGTTGTGGGAGCCGGTGACGTTATCCAAGTGGTGGGCCGCGAGATAGGTGAGGAATCCCCCGTCGTAGAAGTGGTGGTGGGGATCCACTATCGCCCGTCGGGGGTCGATGGCGGTCTCAACCCGCTGAGCCAACCAGTCGAGGCGGTTGAAGTCCATCGAATTGCGCTCCCTTCTGCTCAGGAAGATTGTGGCTAGGAGAAATTGGCCCTGTCGTGGGTGGTGGCGGTGACGCCTCGCTCGCGGAGCTTGATCTTCTGGACTCGCTCTGAGGGGGTCTTGGGGAGTTCGTCGACGATCTCGATGAAGCGGGGGACGGCGAACGCGGGCATGCGGGTCTCGGCCCAGGCCCACAGCTCGCCTAGGTCGATGGGCGCTGAGGTGATGATCCAGGCCATCACCTCGTCTTCTCCGGCTTCGATGTCGGCCTTGACGGCCACCACCGCACACTCGGTGATGTCGGGGTGGCCGAGGAGGGCCTGCTCCACCTCGTAGGAGGAGATGTTCTCGCCCCGGCGCCGCAGGGCGTCCTTGAGGCGGTCGACGAAGTAGTACCAGCCCTCAGCGTCGCGGCGCAGGCCGTCGCCGGTGTGGAACCAGAGATTGCGCCAGGCTTCGGCCGTCTTGTCGGGCATGGCGTAGTAGCCCATGGAGCACGTCCAGGGAACCTTGGTCCGGATGGCCAGCTCGCCGAGTTCGCCGACGCCCACCTCCTCGTCGGTCTCGGGGTCCACCAGGCGCACGTCGAACCAGTCGGAGGCCGCCAGACCCGCGGCGCCGGCCGGGCGGTCTTCGCCGTAGGGCGACAAGATTGGCATCGACGTCTCAGTGAGGCCGAACACCTCGACGAAGGCGTCGACGCCGAAGCGGGCCTTGAACTCATCGAGGATCGAATAGGCCGTCGGGGCGGCGAAAATGCAGCGCAGGTTGTTGTCGGCGTCGTCGGCTCGGGCCTTTTGCTTCCACACGAAGTCCATCATCACGCCCAAGAAGTTGGTGACCGTGGCCTTGGAGTCGCGGATCTGGTCAATCCAGCGGCTGGCCGAGAAATGGCTGTGGAGCACGAACCGGGCTCCGGCCACCAGCGCGGGGTAGGCGGCCAGGAATTGGGCGTTGCCGTGGAACAGCGGCGTAGTCACCATGTAGGTGTCGGCGTCAGTGAGGCGGGTGAGCGACACGCATTCGTCGGCGAAAAAGTACATCTGCGCCTGGGGCATCATCACCCCCTTGGACGGGCCGGTGGTGCCGGAGGTGAAGAAGATTGAAGCCAGATCGTGGGGGGCAACGGCGACAGGTTCGGCCGGGTCAGAGGCCTCGAGGGCGTCCCACGGCTCGGCCTTCCAGCCTGCATCTTGCAGGGCCACGATCCCGGAGTCGGTTTCGGGGCCAGCCACCCAGAAGCGCTCGATCGACTCACAAGCCGACTGCGACTCTACGAACCGCTTGGCGTAGGAGCCGTCGATCACGGCCATCTTGGGTTGAACGGTCGAGGTCTGATGCTCCAAGAACTGGCCTCGGTAGGCGGTGTTGATGGGGACCTCGACCATCCCGGCGACCTGAGAGCCGAGCCACGTGCGTATGAACATCGACGAATTGGGCAGCATCACCAGGAGCCGATCACCGGGAACACCACCCGAGGCGATTAGGGTTCCTGCCACCCGACGGGCCGAGTCGAATATCTCCGCGTAAGTCCAGGTCAAACCCTCTTCAGGGCACTCCAGGTACACGGCTTCGCTATGGGTGGTAGCCCGGTGGGCCAGTACCTGCGGCGTCGTCCAAGTGCTGCGGTCGGAGAATGTGGGGTGGATGTCTCTATAGGTGCGCATAGTCACAGCGGGCCTACGTTAGTCTCAGCCGCATGAGCATTCGCGTGGGTATCAACGGCTTTGGACGCATCGGGCGGAACTTTTTCAGAGCAGCCCGACAGGCTGGGGCCGACTTGGAATTTGTGGCCGTCAACGACCTGGGCAGCCTGGAGACCATGGCTCATCTGTTGCAGTACGACTCGGTAATGGGCCGGTTCACCGACCCGGTTGCGGTGGTCGACGGCGGCCTCAACATTGGCGGCAGCGTCCTGCAAGTGCTGTCAGAGCGCAACCCGGCCGACCTGCCGTGGAAAGACCTAGGCGTGGACGTCGTGGTGGAGTCCACCGGGTTCTTCACCGCCCGGGACAAGGCAGCGGCCCACCTCGATGCCGGTGCCCCGAGGGTGATCGTGTCGGCCCCGGCGTCGGGGGCCGACGCCACTTTCGTGGTGGGGGTGAACGACAGCGATTTCGACCCCGACAATCACCTGGTGGTGTCCAACGCCTCTTGCACCACCAACTGTTTCGTGCCCATGGTGAAGGTGCTCGACGACGCCTTCGGCGTGGAGAGAGGCCTGATGACCACTGTCCATGCCTACACCGGCGACCAGGCGCTGGTGGACGGTCCGCACTCCGATCTGCGTAGGGCTCGGGCCGCCGCGGCGAACATCGTGCCCACCTCTACTGGGGCCGCACGGGCCACCGGATTGGTCCTTCAGGCCATGAACGGCCTGCTGGACGGCATCGCCCTGCGAGTGCCCATTCCCAACGGATCCCTCACTGATTTCACCGCCGTGGTGCAGGGAGAGCCGTCGGCTGAGGAGGTCAATGCCGCCTTTGCCGCCGCGGCGGTCGCTGGGCCGCTGTCCGGGGTGCTGGACTACAGCGAAGCCCCGTTGGTGTCGGCCGACATCCTCGGCTCGCCTGCCTCTTGCACGCTTGACTCCGGGTTGACCATGGCCCTGGGCAACCTGGTCAAAGTGTCTGGCTGGTACGACAACGAGTGGGGCTACTCCAACCGGCTGGTCGACTTGGTGTCCATCGTGGGCGCGGCGGGCGGCTGAGAACCGGGGTGCTTCCCACACTCGAATCGCTGAGCGAAGCCCTCGGCGGGCTGGGCGGGCGACGAATCCTGCTGCGGGCCGACTTTAATGTACCGCTAGACGCCGATGGCAAGATTGCCGATGACTTCCGCATCAAGGCCGCGCTTCCCACTATCCGCTGGTTGACAGGCCAAGGGGCCGAGGTGGTGGCGTGCAGCCATCTGGGCCGCCCCGAAGGCAAGCCCGACACTCGTTACTCGATGACTCCCGTTCAGGCCCGACTGGCCGGGTTGGCCCCCGGCGTGGAGTTGCTGGAAAACCTGCGATTCGTCCCCGGAGAGACCGGTAACGACGACCGACTGGTACGGCAGTTGGCAAACGGCTGCGACGGCTATGTGAACGACGCCTTTGGAGCGTCGCACCGGTCCCACGCCTCCATCGTGGGTCCCCCCCGATATCTGCCCAGCGCCGCCGGGCGCCTGTTGGCCAAAGAGGCCGAAGTGCTGCTCGGCCTGCGGACCAAGCCCAAGCGACCGTTCGTCGCCGTGCTGGGCGGGGCCAAGGTCAGCGACAAGCTGGGAGTGATCGACGCCCTGCTGGAAATCGCCGACGAGGTGGTGATCGGTGGGGGAATGTGCTTCACATTCCTCGCTGCCTTGGGCCACACCGTGGGCGACTCCCTCCTCCAGGTCGACCAGATCGAAGCCTGTGGTCGGTTGCTGCAATCGGGTGCGCCGATCCGGCTTCCGTCCGACATCACCGCGTTGGCGCCGGGGGAGCGGGTGGTGCAGGCCGGAGTGGACTTGCGTCCTGACTGGCGGGGATTGGATATTGGCCCAGGTACCGCAGCGGAGTTCAGCGACCTCATCACAGACGCCGGCACCGTGTTGTGGAATGGTCCCATGGGGCTGTTCGAAGACCCGAGGTTCGCGGCCGGAACCAAAGTGGTGGCCCAAGCGCTGGCCGACAGCCGAGCATTCACCGTGGTGGGCGGGGGCGACAGCGCCGCCGCGGTCCGCCAATTCGGCCTCGACCGGGAGATGGACCACGTGTCCACCGGCGGCGGCGCGTCGTTGGAGTTGATCGAACAAGGTGACCTGCCCGGCCTGAAGGCCCTGAGAGAATCCGTTGGCACCCCTGAGGAGGACAGCAATGGCTGACCGCAAGCCGCTGATCAGCGGCAACTGGAAGATGCACATGAACCACCTGGAGGCCATCCAGCTCATCCAGAAACTCTCGTATGTTCTCGACCATGCCGACTACGCCTCGGCTGACGTTTCCATCCATCCGCCGTTCACCAATTTGCGGTCAGCTCAGACGGTGCTCGATGCCGACAACATCCCTATCGCCCTGGGCGCTCAGCACTGCCACTGGGAGGAGAGCGGGGCCTTCACCGGAGAGGTGTCGCCAGCCATGCTGGCCAAGCTGGCGGTGAGCTACGTGATCGCGGGCCACTCCGAGCGCCGTCAGCTGTTCGGCGAGACCGACGAAAACGTGAACTGGCGCTTGAAAGCCATCCTGGCCGCGGGGATGACCCCGATCATGTGCTGCGGGGAGACCCTGGAAGAACGGGAGACCGATCAGACCGAGGCTCGGATCACAACCCAGGTCGACGCCGGTCTGGCTGGCTTGAAACGGGACCAAGTTGGGGCCATGGTGATTGCCTACGAGCCGGTATGGGCCATCGGCACTGGCCACACCGCCACCCCGGCCGACGCCCAGGCAGGCTGCGCCCTCATCCGGGACCGGGTGCGGGCCAACCTCGGCGCCGAAGCTGCCGCCAGCGTCCGCGTGCAGTACGGAGGCTCGGTGAAGCCTGTCAACGTCGCCGAACTCATGGCCCAGCCCGATATCGACGGCGCCCTAGTCGGCGGCGCCTCCCTCGAAGTCGACAGCTTCTCCCGCATCGTCCGCTTCCGCCTCCAGTAGAGGCAGCACGAACAGTCAGGTGATCTCGATGTCGTCCCAGTCGACCTCGGTGCAGAGGCGGTGGTACTCGGGGCCGTACCAGGGGGAGCTCATCTGGAGCCGATTGTGGGTGGCGTTGACGTAGTAGTTGTTGTCGGGCGATCCCATGTCGTGCATGAGCAGGAGCTTGGAGGCCTCCTTGTCCAGCGCCTCGTTGTAGCGCTCGTGGGCCTCCAACTTGACCTCGACGCTGGATTTCCCCTCTTCGAGCATCCGCACGATCAGCTGGGCGGCGTATCCCGACCACACCTGGTACCAGATGGGCAACCCGGTGCCGCCTGACAGGGGCTGGGAGTTGGGGCCGTAGAGCATGAACATGTTGGGGAAGTGCGGCACCATCATGCTGATGTAGGCCCGGGGGCCGTCCTTCGACCAGAAGTCGTGCACGTTGAGCCCATCACGACCGATGTAGTCGGCCGGCCACAGGAATTGGACGATCTCGAAACCGATGGCGGTGATGACAGTGTCCACCTCGTGGAGGGTTCCGTCTTCCGTCACAATGCCATCGGGCGTGAATCGGTCGATGGAGTCGGTGATCAGCTCTACGTTGTCGCGGGTGAGGGCCCGATACCAGCCGTTGTCCACCACGGGCCGACGAGAGAAGGGCGCGTAGTCGGGGATCAACCGATCGACGAGGTCCGAGTCGTTGTCGGTCTGCTCATGTATGTAGTTGGTGAGGAAGGACCGAAGCTGGTCGTTCACCTCGTTCCAGTAGCCGCCGTTGGCCTGCCATTCCTCGTCGGGAATCAACTGGTCGTGGGTTTTGAACAACGCGGCGATGGCCATGTAGCGCCACCAGTTCCAATAGCCCGGGAAGTTGTCCAGCAGCCACCGCACTTCCGGCTCGATGGGCTGGCCGTACTTGGGCCGGGGGCTTATCCACTGCTTGGAGCGCTGGAATACGTATACCTGCTCGGCTTCCTCGGCGATGGGGGAGAGGAGCTGCACACCGGTTGAGCCGTTGCCGATGACGGCAATCCGCCGGTCCTTGTAGTCGTAGTCCTCCGGCCATTGCGAGGGATGGATGACCGGTCCGGGAAAGTCCTCCAGGCCTTCGAAGTTGGGAGTTCTTTGGTTGGCGAAGGCGCCGACCGCGTTGATCACCACGTTGGCCTCAATGGTCTCGATACCGTCGGGGGTGTCGGCCTCGAGAACCCAGACGTCGCGGTCCTCGTCGAAGGTGGCCCGCTTCAGGTCGTGATCGAACCGGGTGTTGTCGTACATCCCGTACTTGCGGGAGATGTGGAGCAGGAACTCCCGAACGAATTGACCCTTCCCGAAGTACTCAGGCCACGGGTAGTTCTTCTCGAAAGCGAACTCG
>VYDF01000269.1 GCA_009843565.1 Acidimicrobiia bacterium
CGCCCGACTGGTGGACGACATCGGAGACGAATACGACGGCGACCGCCTGGCCGCGCTGGACTGGATCGAAGCAGAGCTCCAACGGGCCCGAGCTGGCGATGCCAACCACCCAGTGATGGTTCAGCTCACGCCTCTGTTTGCCGATGTAGAAGTAAGCGATGAGCCGTTCCTGGCGCTCATCGAGGCCAATCGGGTAGATCAGCACAAGCACCGCTACCAAACCCAGGCTGAGTTGGCCGAGTACTGCACGCTTTCGGCCAATCCTGTTGGCCAGCTCGTACTGGCGGTGTTCGGGGCAGCCACCCCCGAGCGCACCGCCCTCAGCGATGCGGTGTGTACCGGCCTGCAGCTGGTGGAGCACCTCCAAGACATCGGCGAGGACTACACCCAAAAGGGGCGCATCTACTTCCCGGCCGACGAGATGAACCGCTTCGGCGTGGAGGAGGATGATCTTGGAGCGGCTCGGGCGTCGGACCCGCTCCGCCGGTTGGTGGCCCACCAATGCGACACGGCTCGAGGACTGCTGAGCCGGGGTACACCGCTTGTGGCCTCACTCAGCGGTTGGGCCAAGGTGACCGTGGCCGGCTATGTCGGCGGTGGAGTGGCCGCATTGGACGCCATCGCCGGGGCCGACTACGACGTGCTGAGAAAGCTGCGGACCCCCTCCAAGGTCCGCACGGCGGCCCATGTGGCTCGCCTCGTGGCTTCTGGCCAAGTTGCCGACGCCAAAGCGATTCGCACCGTGCGGGACGCCGCGGTGCGCTGGAGGCGAGGGTGAAGGCAGCCGACGCATTTCAGCGATGCGAGGAGATCACCCGGGCCGAGGCCCGCAACTTCTCCTACGGCATCCGCCTGCTGCCCAAGCCGAAGCGCCAGGCCATGTCGGCGCTGTACGCCATGGCCCGGCGCATCGACGATGTGGGCGATGGCCCCCTGCCTCAAGACGAGAAGCTTGCCCAGTTGGTCGAGATCCGGGCCGACATCGACGCCCTGGCCGACGGCGGGCTCCGCGACGCCGACGACCCGGTGCTGGTGGGTCTGCGCCACGCAATCGACCGCTTTCCCATCCCGACCGCCGCCCTGAACGAGATCGTCGCCGGATGTGAGCAGGACGCCGTTGGGAAGGTGTACGCCACCATCACCGACACCGAGGAATACTGCCGACTGGTGGCGGGATCGGTCGGCCGCCTCTCGCTCGGGGTTTTCGGCACCAGCGGCGATCCTGATCAGGCCGCCAAGCTGGCCGATGTGCTGGGCATTGCCCTTCAGCTCACCAACATTCTGCGCGACATCGTGGAGGACCGGGGCATGGGACGGGTGTACCTGCCTTCCGCCGATATCGAGCAATTCGGCTGCGCCCCCGACTTGACCGGCCCCGCCGACGCCGTGGGCGCCCTGGTGGCGTTTGAAGCAGAGCGAGCCGAGCGGCACTTCGCCGTGGGTCTGAAGCTGCTCGACATGCTGGACCACCGCAGCCGGGCCTGCACCGGGGCGATGGCTGGGATCTACCACCGGCTGCTGGCTCGCATTGCCGCCACTCCCTCCGCGGTGATGGAGAGGCGGGTGTCGTTGCCCACCAGGGAGAAGGCCTGGGTGGCCGTTCGCAGTCTGGCTGGAGTCACCACGTGAGCCCGGTCGCTTCCCAGCCGCGGGTGGCCGTGGTCGGTGGCGGGCTCGCCGGGCTGTCGGCGGCGGTGGCCGCGGCAGACGGC
Source organism: Acidimicrobiia bacterium (assembly GCA_009843565.1). Lineage (GTDB taxonomy): Bacteria > Actinomycetota > Acidimicrobiia > Acidimicrobiales > Bin134 > Poriferisocius. The sequence continues at coordinate 1,713 of VYDF01000269.1, forward strand.
GGAGCGCTGGTGACGCTTTATGAGAGGGCTCCCCGATTGGGCGGGGCCACCTGGTCGTTTCAGCGCAACGGACGCTGGTTTGACAATGGCCAGCACGTATTCATGCGATGCTGCACCGAGTATCGGGCCCTATTGGAGCGCCTAGAGGTGACCGATCAGGTTGCCGAGCAGCGCCGCATGTCGGTTTCGGTGATGCGTCCCGGTCGCCGTGCGGCCCGCATATTCCGCACCGGCGGCCCAACCCCCCTCCATCTAGCCCGGTCGCTGCTGGGCTACAGCCCGCTTTCGATAGCCGATCGGTTGCGAGCGATTCGCACCGCGCTGGCTTTGCGTCGCCTCGATCCTGACGACCCCGCAACCGATGAGATGAGCTTCGGGGGATGGCTGCGATTTCGAGGCGAGTCCGACCGGGCCATCGCCGGGATGTGGGACCTCATCTGCCTGCCCACCGTGAACCTTCGAGCCGACGACGCCTCGCTCAGCCTGGCCGTCAAGGTGTTCCGCACTGGGCTCTTGGACCACGCCGATGCCGGTGATCTGGGCTGGACCCGGGTGCCTCTGTCAGCTCTCCACGGTGATGCCGCCGCCGAGGTGATCGCTTCCCAGGGTGGGGATATTCAGCTTCAAGCCCATGTGGAATCCGTGGGCGAAGGACCCTCGGTCACCGTCGATGGACAGCGGGTCGGCGCCCACGCGGTAATCCTCGCCGTGCCCCACGATGCTGTCGACGACCTGTTGCCTCCCGACACCGTGCCCCGGCAATCCGAGCTGGTCGATCTTGGGATTTCGCCCATTGTCAACGTGCATTTCGTGTTCGATCGCCAGGTCATGGATGTGCCCTTCACCGCAGCCCTGGACTCCCCGGTGCAATTCGTGTTCGACCGAACCGAGGCCGCCAACTGGGCTGGAAACAAGGCGGGGGAGCTGGTGAGCGCCGACAGCGGCGGCGAGCAAGTGGTAGCGGTGTCGCAATCGGCGGCCTTTGATGAGATCGGCGAGCGGCCGGCGGAGATGATCGAGCGCTATCGGACGGCACTGGCCGACTTGTTGCCGCGCTCGGCTGAGGCTGAGGTGATCGACGCGGTGGTGACCCGTGAGCACCGAGCCACCTTTGCCGGCCACCCCGGCACTAGGCGGCTTCGTCCCGGTCCGGCCACCGCCATCGACGGACTGTTCTTGGCCGGGGCGTGGACCGATACCGGCTGGCCGGCCACCATGGAGGGCGCAGTCCGCTCCGGCAAGCTGGCGGCCGGTCTTGCCCTGGATCACTGCCGCGGCGCCGACGCTTCGACGGCCGCCCCGCATGACCAAAGAGAAAGGATGAGCGCGTGAGTGGGGGAATTCCGGTTCCGGGCATCCTCAAACGAGCCAGGGAGTTGGTCGCCCCGGCCATCGCCGCCGCATTGAGCGGGTTGTGCCCTGAGCTGAGAGAACCCGCTGAATACCACTTCCAGAGTCCCGGCAAGGGAACCCGCCCTGCCCTGGCCATTTTGTCGGCCGAGGCCGTGGGCGCCCCTTCGGAAACCGCAGTGCCCGGAGCGGTGGCCATTGAGCTGATTCACGATTTCTCGCTGATCCACGACGACATCATCGACAACGACGCTGAGCGACGGCACCGGCCCACGGTTTGGGCCAAGTTCGGTATCGGAGCCGGCGTGGTGGTGGGTGACGCTCTCCACAACTTGGCCTATGAGGTCTTGCTGTCCGACCCCACGCCGCCCAGGGTCAAGGCGGTCAGGCATCTGGCGCAAGCAGTCTCGGCCATGATCGCCGGTCAGAGCATGGACATGGCCTTCGAGGAGAAGTCTCTGATCACGCTGGAGGAATGCCTGGCCATGGAACAGGGCAAGACCGGGGCGCTGTTGTCGTACGCAACCTCGGTTGGGGCGATTCTGGCCGAGGCCGACGACTCGGTGGTTGATGGGCTAGCCGAATTCGGGGGGCAAATGGGAGTGGCGTTCCAAGCAGTTGACGATCTTCTGGGCATCTGGGGCGATCCCGAGCGCACCGGCAAGCCCGCGGGGGCCGACCTTCGCGAGCGCAAGAAGTCGGTACCGGTGGTGATCGCCCTCAACAGCGGCACTTCGGTGGGCGACGAGCTGGCTGAGCTGTATTCCCGTCCCGACTGGGACGCCCGAGGCGTGGACGCAGCCCGTGCTCTGGTGGAGGCGGGAGGTGGCCGGGAAGGCACTCAGGCGCTGGCCCGGACCCACTACGACTTAGCCGTTTCCGCCCTCGATTCTCTGGCAACCCGTCAAGAGGTCGTAGACGAAGCAGTGGAGGAGTTGCGGTTGCTAGCCGATTTCATCGTGGGGAGGGATTTCTGATGGGCGTTGAGCAATCCTTGGCCAAGGCCACCGAACGGCTCCTCAGCCTTCAAGACACCCAGGGGTGGTGGAAAGACGAGCTTGAGACCAACGTGTCCATCGAGGCCGAAGATCTGTTCCTCCGGGAGTTCTTGGGAATCGCCGACCCCGAGGTCACCCGGCAGACGGCCAACTGGATCCGCCACAACCAGCGAGCCGACGGCACTTGGGCCACCTTCTACCAGGGTCCGGCCGATCTGTCGGTGACCGTGGAGGCGTACTGGGCGCTGCGCTACGCCGGTGACCCCGTCGACGCCGACCACATGACCAAGGCTGCGGCCTACATCCGCGGCGAGGGAGGGCTGGAGCGCAGCCGGGTGTTCACCCGGATCTGGATGGCGCTGTTCGACCTCTGGCGATGGGAGGACCTTCCCGCTCTGCCTCCCGAGGTGATCTTTCTGCCCAAGCGGGTTCCGCTGAATATCTATGACTTCGCCTGCTGGGCTCGCCAAACCCTGGTCGCACTGACCGTGGTGGGGGCCCACCGACCGGTGCGGTCCATGGGACTGAACCTCGACGAGATCCGCACCGGGGCCATCCCTCCGGAACGGGAGCTCGCCCCGCTCGGGAGTCCAGCCCGGCGATTCCAGCGCCTCGATCAGGTGTTGCATCTCTACGAGAACCGCCCGCAGCGGAGAGTGCGGGAGTGGGCGCTCAGCCGGGCTGAGCAGTGGATCATCGCCCGCCAGGAGTCCGACGGCTGTTGGGGCGGCATTCAGCCGCCGTGGGTGTACTCGCTTTTGGCCCTGTATGTGCGGGGCTATTCCCTGCACCATCCGATCTTGGCCCAAGGTTTGGACGGGTTCGACGCCTGGACCATCGTCGAAGACGACATGCGACGCCTGGAGTGCTGCCAGTCGCCGGTTTGGGACACCTGCCTGGCACTGCTCGCGCTAGCCGACGCCGGAATGGATCCCGAAGACCCACAGATGATGGCCGGGGCCCGCTGGCTCATTGACCAGGAGGTTCAGATCGTCGGCGACTGGGCCGAGCAGCGTCCCCATCTGGCTCCGGGAGGGTGGGCGTTCGAATTCGAGAACAATTACTACCCCGATCTGGACGACACGGCAGAGGTGGCTCTCGCCCTGCGCCGCATTCACCATCCCGACGCCAAGCAGGTGAATGGAGCATTGGATCGGGCGGTGATTTGGGCCCAGGGGATGCAGTGCTCCGATGGCGGCTGGGCCGCATTCGACGCCGACAACTGCTCCCCGCTGGTGGCTGAGCTTCCATTCTGCGACTTCGGAGAGGTCATCGATCCGCCGTCGGCCGACGTGACCGCCCATGTTGTGGAGATGCTGGCCGAGCTAGACGCCGACGACAAGGGATTCCCCATCGACCGGGGGGCATTGGCCCGCGGGATTCAGTGGCTCACCGACGAACAGGAAAGGGACGGTTCCTGGTATGGGCGCTGGGGGGCCAACTACATCTACGGCACCGGGGCGGTGGTCCCGGCGTTGATCAGCGCTGGGGTGCCGGCCGACGACGACCGGGTGGTGCGGGCATGTCGGTGGCTGGAGTCGGTGCAAAACCACGACGGCGGGTGGGGCGAGGACATGCGCTCCTATGTCGATGACAATTGGCGAGGGCGGGGGGAGTCCACCCCGTCGCAGACTGCGTGGGCGCTGCTGGCACTCATCGCGGCAGGCCGAGCCGACGAAGAGGCGGCTCGCAAGGGAGTGGCCTGGCTATTGGATAACCAGCGCGACGATGGAGATTGGGACGAGCCCTGGTACACCGGCACCGGGTTCTCCGGGGACTTCTACATCCGCTACCACCTCTACCGCCTGGTGTTCCCGCTGATGGCCTTGGGCCGTTGGGTGCGAGCGACAACGGGTGAGGGGTGACCCTGATGGTGCTCTGTCCGTTGGCTATGGAGGCCCGAGCCGCCCGGCGGGGAATCCGCCGGCATGGTGGCGGGGCGACGGTGTTGTGTACCGGCATGGGTCCCAAGCGCAGCCGCCGGGTGGAGCCCCAGGGCGGTCCGGTAGCGGTGGTCGGCATGGGCGGGGCCGTGGTTGACGGAATCGAACCGGGCGACGTCGTGGTGGCCACCGATGTGTCGGCCGACGATGTATTGCCAATTGGCCTGCCCCAAGCCCATGCGGTGGCCAAGAGCCTGCAAGCGGCCGGGTTCACCGTGCACACCGGTCCGGTGGCCAGCGTGTCGGAACTGGCGGTTGGTGCCCGTCGCCAAGAGCTGGCCGAAAAAGGGGCGGTGGCGGTCGATATGGAGTCGGCCTGGTTGTTGGAGCATCATCGCGGGCCGGCCGCGGTGGTGCGGGTGGTAACCGACACTCCCACCCGCGAGCTGCGGTCGCTGACCGCGCCCGCGAGGATCTATCGAGCATTGCGGACTATTCGCCGGCTGACGCCGGTGCTGTCCAAGGAGGTTTGCTGACATGCCCATTCCGCTGAGACAAGCGGCAAAGGTTGGCACCTACGTGTTTAAGAACAAGCTGCGGCGGCGCGAGAAGTTCCCGCTGATCGTGGAGTTGGAGCCGCTTTTTGCCTGCAACCTGGAATGCCCCGGTTGCGGCAAGATCCAATACCCCACCGAGGTGCTGCGCAAGCGGGTCAGCGTGGACGAGGCGGTGGCGGCGATGGAGGAGTGCGGTGCTCCTATGGTGTCCATCGCCGGAGGCGAGCCGCTGCTGCACCCCCAGATCAGCGAGATGGTGGACGAGCTCATCAAGCGCAAGAAGTTCGTGTACCTGTGTACCAACGCGGTGCTGCTGCGGCGCAAGATCGACAAGTTCAAGCCGTCGCCCTACTTCTCATTCGTGGTCCACGTGGACGGGCTCCAAGAGCGCCACGACTTGGCCGTGGCCCGAGAGGGAGTGTTCGACGAAGTCGTGGAGGCTGTCAACGAGGCCAAGGAGAAGGGGTTCCGGGTTACCACCAACAGCACGTTCTTCAGCACCGACAGCCCCGAAGACGTGCGCAGCGTGCTCGATTTCTTGAACGACGACCTGGAAGTCGACTCCATGATGATCTCGCCGGGGTACGCCTACGAGAAGGCCCCCGACCAAGAGCACTTCCTGCCGGTGGAGCAGACCAAGAGCCTGTTCCGAGACGCCTTCTCCGAAGGAAAGCGCAAGAAGTGGCGGCTGAACCACACCCCGCTGTTCTTGGACTTCCTCGAGGGGAAGGTGGAGTATGAGTGCACCGCATGGGGCATTCCCAGCTACTCGGTGTTCGGCTGGCAGCGGCCCTGCTACCTGATGGCCGACGGCTACACCGAGACCTACCAGGAGCTGATCGACACCACCGACTGGGACAGCTACGGCCGGGGCAGAGACCCCCGCTGCGACAACTGCATGGCCCACTGCGGCTACGAGCCCACCGCCGTGTTCGCGACGATGAAGTCGCTGAAAGAGTCCATTCGCGCCGCCGTCGGAACCAATTAGCGCGCTTCCGGCGGGCGGCGGGTCCTGTCACCTACGGCGGCCTGACCGTCGGAGCGGCCAGGTCCGCCTGCGGCGCCACCCCCCGCCCGCCTCAGTTGTCATTTTCTCCGAGGGCTTCCTGGACTCTTCTTCGCAGCTCGCAGTTGACCTTTTGGCGTTCGAGGTGTTGGGCGACGATTAGGGGGCCTTGGGGTAC
>VYDF01000192.1 GCA_009843565.1 Acidimicrobiia bacterium
GGGCGCCGACGGTGTGTGGGCCACGGTTGACCAAACCCAGCGCACCCGGTTCTTCTCCGACGCATCGGCCCCCACCAACCGGCTTTGGCTGTTGGCCACCGACCGCCCCCAGTACTTCGAATCCTCCGCTCATAGCCACTCCCAGGACGAGTTGATCCATGTGCTGCGCGGGGAGATCAGAGTGGGTCGTCGAATGGTCGGCGTGGGCGACACCTTGTGGGTGGCCGCCGACCGCCGCTACAAGCTCTATAGCGGCGACGACGGCGTCCACTTCATCAACTACCGCCGGGACGCCTCGGTCATGACCTCCCCCAACTACGACGGGCCCCTGCTGGAAGCCGGCGAGCCCACCAACATGACCTGGATCAACGACACCCGCTGAGCAATCCAGGTCTGCCCACGATTTCTATGCCAGAGCTGGTGGTTTGCAGGGTGTTCCATCGCGTGGCGGCGCTATTGACTGTGGCAGGGCTCTCGGCTTCAGCGTGTAGCGGCAATGACCCTCACCAGGGTGCTCTGTACGAGCCACCTCCGAATCCAGCAGCAGAGGGGGCCGTGACAGCCGAATTGACGCCAGAGTCAACGGTTCAAGCAACCTCGGAGGCTGATCCTCTGCCCAAAGCGGAGCCGGAAACAGAACCAGAACCGGATATCACGCCGGTCGCCGAACCTGAAGGGCCGGTGCCAGCACCGCTGGCCTTCCGAGACTGCGGACAGGTCTACCGTTGCGCTGAGCTCGAGGTGCCTGCTGACCACGCCAATCCCGGCGCCGGAACCGTGACCCTGGAGCTGGGATTGCTCTCCGGGGGCAACCCCGGAACCCGTATCGGTGTGCTGCTCGTCCACCGTGGTGGTCCGGGCGGCGATATGAGCGACTTCTTGGGCAGGGGCGCACATCTCACACCCCGAGTGCTGGCCCGCTTTGACATCGTGGCGTGGAATCAGCGGGGTGTGATGGGGAGCGTGCCCCACGATTGCCGGGAGGAAGCTGAGCATCTGTCTCTGCTGGATCAATCACCAGACACCCCCGAGGAGCAGGCGGCGGCAGATGATGCATTCCGAGAAACGGCCGACGCCTGTGTGGGCAGCCTGGGTGAGAACGCCAGTCTGATAGGCACGACTCAGACTGTGAACGACATGGATCTGATCCGCCAAGCACTGGGGGAGGAGCAGATCAGCTACCTAGGCTTCAGCTACGGCTCACTGCTTGGCCTGCATTATGCCGACAGATACGGCCCCCATCTTCGGGCGATTGTGGTCGACGGAGTGGTGGATCCGGCACTGAGCAACGAGGAATTCTTGGTTGGCCAGAAGAAGGGCCTAGCCCGTGTGATCGACGATCTATTCGACAACTGCCGGCAAGACCCGGACTGTCCGATTCCTGGCGACCCTGCCGAAGCCGTAGAGGAGTTGGCAATGCGAGTCGAAAAAGAACCGTTGCTAGATGTCCAAGGAAACGTTCTCGTAGGACCAGGTGAGGTCAGACTCGCACTTCTTTCCGCTACCTATGATTTCGATGCGTGGCCAGTCTTCTACCTTGGCGTTGCCAGAGCGTTCGAGGGGCATGGGCTGATGTTGAGCACCTTGGCCACCAGATTCCTAGAGCGCGTCGATCGCGGCTCCTTTCTCAGCATTCGCTGCGCAGACGTCGGGAGAATGAGCCAACCCGAAGTAGAACGGTTGAACCAGCGACTCAATGAAACATCTAGCGAAATTAGTTGGATTTGGGGGACATTTACCGCAGTGTGCCAATACTGGCCCGAAACCGAACCGTTGCCCGTTGGTCCGATCCGCGCCCCCGAGGCATCATCAGTGCTGGTAGTGGGCAACCGGGGAGACAACGCCACTCCCTATGAATGGGCCGTATCGGCAGCAGCGTCTCTGGATAACGGAGTGCTGTTGACCTACAACGGGCAGGAACACGCCAGCTATCGCCGTCACCCGTGTGTAACCCAAGTGGTGGATGACTACCTCATCGATCTGGTCTTGCCTTCAAGTGACATCGAGTGCGGTTGAGCAGGTTGGCTGACACGGAACTGTTGCCGCGCCCGGATATCTTGAAGCGGCCAGACCACTATCAAGGAGGACGAATGAGAAGGCGGCCGAGGGCGACTGTTTGGCTGGGTGCGCTGTTGATTGCGGCCCTGATCGCAGCAGGCTGTTCCGACGGCGACGCGCCTGCGGCATCGAGTGTTGAGCCCACTGAGACTTCCGCGACCGCAACGGAGGTGCCGCCAGAGGCCACTGTGCCCGCGCCTACCGAGGAGGCGACCCCTACCGCGGTTGTGCCTGCGCCTACTGAAGAGGCGGCACCCACCGAAGAGCCGGCGCCTACTGGGGAGCCGGTACCCACCGCGGTTCAACCCGAACCTGAAGCCTCCATCTTTCAAGATTGCGGGCAGGTTTATCTCTGCGCCGAGTTGGAAGTTCCTGCCGACCACAACGATCCGGACGCCGGAACCATCACTCTGGAGCTCGGAATGCTCCCGGCTGGCGACCAGGATCAGCGTATCGGTGTGATGCTGGTGAATCCCGGCGGCCCTGGCGGAGAAATGGGCGGCTTTCTGGAATACGGCGCGGGGCTGTCCGACCAGTTGCTGGACCGGTTCGACGTGGTGGGTTGGAACCCCCGAGGGGTGACCGCCAGCCTGAACCCTAACTGCCACGAAGAAGCCGAGAACCTCCAGTTGGTGGGAGCGCTTTCGGACACTCCGGAGAACGAGGCCGCGATCACAGAAGCAGCTCGACAGGCCGCCGAAGCCTGTTTGGCTGGCTTGGACGGTCGTGCCGAGCTCATCAGCACGGTGCAGACCGTGCACGACATGGATTTGATCCGCCAGGCCTTGGGCGAGGATCAGATCAGCTTCTTCGGCTACAGCTACGGCACGGTGCTGGGCCAGTTTTATGCCGATCAATACGGTGACAACACCCGGGCCGTGGTGATCGACGGGGTGCTGGATACGTCGTTGACCCATGAGGACGTCTTGGTGGAGCAGATCAGGGGCTTCGCTCGAGTGGTCGACGCGGTGTTCGACGCCTGTTTGCGAGATGGAGCGTGCCCGATTGTCGGCAATCCCAAGTCGGCCTACCTCCAGCTGAAGGACAGCCTAGAGACCGACCCGCTGCTCGATTCCGAGGGCAATGTGCTGGCGGGACCGGGGGAGGCGCAGCTGGCTTTGGTGATCATCTCCTATAGCTCCGCCAACGCGTGGCCATTGTTTTATGAGGCATTCGCCCAGGCTTGGGGGGAGGGCGATGGCCAGGGATTGCACGACTTGGCTCAGTTCTATCTGGGAGCTGTGGATCTCGGCTCGTTTTTCAGCATCAGTTGCACCGACGGCGGCCGGTTTAGCGAGAGCGACTTGGATCGGCTCGTCGAGCGGATGATCGAAGAGGCCGGCGAGTTCGGACGAGCCGCAGCCGCCGAGGCCCGCATGTGCGTGTATTGGGAAGACACTGAGACTCGCCCGCACGAGCCGGTCCGGGCCCCAGATGCGCCCCCGGTGCTGGTAATCGGGAACCGGGGCGACAACGCCACCCCCTATGAGTGGGCGGTTGCAGTGGCCGAGGCTTTGGAGACCGGCGTGCTGCTGACTTACAACGGCACAGGTCACACCAGCTATGGCCTGCATCCCTGCGTGGACGAGGTGGTGGACAACTATCTCATCGACTTGGTGCTGCCATCCGAAGACATCGAGTGCGGCTGAGATTGCGTGGCGGCTTCGCGCCCTTCGGCGCGGCTTTGTTGACCCTTGGGCTGTTCTGCGGGATTACGGGCTGTGGCGGGAGCGCCGAGGTGACACTGGAGGTAAGCCGGGAGGAGGTTGAGGCCACCCCGACACCGGAGCCGACAGAGGCAATTGCCACGCAGCCACCCCTGGCACCATCGGCGAGTCCAACGCCTGCACCCTTGCCCGCGGCAACCCCTGCGGCGACAGCAGCGGTTTCGGCTACTCCCGAGCCGACACCCACTCCTGATCGCTCCGCTCAAGAGTTTTTGGAGTCTCTGGCCGGAGAGTTTCATTTTGTGCTGGCCGAAGAGTTCGAGTACTTGGCTGAGATCTCCGATGAATGGAATCCCGACTCGCAGATCTCAATTGCGTTGGTGCTTCCCGACGAAACACTCCACGGTTATCTGGCCACTGAGTCTCGGATCTCGGCCAGCGCGGTCAAGCCGCTGTGGGTCGCAGCCGCTCTCGATGCGGCCGGAGTGGAGGAAGTGCGGCCGCTGGCCTATTCCGCCTTGATTCTGTCTGACAACTTGGCCGGTGGAAGGTTGATCGATTTGGCCGGAGGTGTCGACGCGGTGAATGACTGGACTTGGAATGTGGCCGAGCTGTCCGACACCCGCCTGGAGGCGTGGCGGTTCGAAGACCCCAATCGGGTGGCCGGAAATTTCCGGCCCGAGAATCCTCTGGGCAACCGCACCACCATGGCTGATTTAGCCCTCTTCTTCGCCCGTCTGTACAAGGGCGAGTTTCTAGAACCCGACGAGTCGGCCGCCCTTCAACAGTGGCTGCTGGACACCTCCCACACCTTGAATTCTCCAAGAGACCTTGATGGGGTGTTGCTTGACCGACTGCCTTCCGAAGTGGCTGAATCATCCCTGCACAAGGCGGGTTGGCTTCGACCGAACTGCTGCCCAGCGGAATACCGGCAGATGATTGACGCAGGAATCATCGTGCTTCCTGACGAAAGCTGGTATGCGCTGGCAATCTTGAGTGCCCGGGGGGAGTTCTACGACCTGACGAATCAATGGGTGTCTTTGGCCGCCTGTCGGATCTACGCATTTGTGGCCAAAGACCCCGACCTTGTTTGCGAGCGAGAAGACGACGGCGTCCACGACCCCGAAATCTGGCCTGAAGCTGGAACCGGCTCCTAGCAACTCCAAGCTTTTCCGCTCCGACATGGGCGATTGAGCCGTGCCAGCATGGGGCGATGCAGAACTTTGACGACAAGGTGGCAGTGATAACCGGTGCAGCCAGCGGGATCGGAGCGGCGTTGGCGGCCGGATTCGGCGCCGAGGGGGCCAAGGTGGTGGCCGCAGACATCGATCTCGCGGGAGCCGCTGCCACCGCCGATGCCGTCGGAGACAATGCGGTGGCGGTCGAGGTGGATGTTGCCGACCGCGCATCGGTCGAGGCGCTGGCCGATGCCTCCTGGGACGCTTTCGGGCAGGTAGACCTGCTGTTCAACAATGCTGGAGTTTTCCAGGCCGGGCTCATGTGGGAGCGCACCCAGGCCGACTGGGATTGGGTGCTCGGCGTGAACGTGTACGGCATCATCAACGGAGTGGCTGCCTTCGTGCCCCGCATGATGGCCCAGGACACCGAGGGGCACATCGTGAACACTGCGTCGGCGGCGGCCTTTGTAGCCGGCGGCTTCTCCAGCCCCTATGTGGTGTCGAAGTGCGCTGCGTTCTCGCTCACTGAGTGCCTGGCCCTTGATCTGGCCGCAGTGGAGTCCAAGGTCAAGGCCTCGGTGCTCACCCCCAGTGCCATTGACACCGCCATTGCCCACACCGCCCGAGTGCGCGGTGAGCGATACGGCACCGATGAGAGCGAGGACAACGCTTTCGTGGTGGAGTCGCTGTCGAAGATGACCGCGACTGGCATCTCGCCAACCGATGTGGTTGGCCCGGTCTTGGCCGGCATCAGGGCGGGGGACTTCCTCATCCCCACCAAGCCCAGCTACGCCAACCAGATCCAGGTTCGCTACGACGCATTGTTGGAGCGGAGAATCCCCCCAATGGCTGAAGTCGACTAGTTAACTGGTTGCATGACCCGGCGTGCGGCTGTTGCTATCGCTGTGGTTGTGATCCTCGCAGGATGCGGTCAAAGCAGTCCTTCTTCGCATCTCGTCTCATCGCCTGTTCCCTCTCCGCCGGCGCCATCTGAACCCGCCCCGGCGACTCCGGCCCCCACCTCGGTCCCAATACCAGACTCGGCCCCGACAACGCCTTCGGTTCGCACTCCGAGTCCGCCTCCGGCATCGGCCCCGACCCCGTCGTCATCTCCGCCTCCATCTCCGACGCCTACTCCGGCACCGACCTCTCCTGCGAGTCCGACCCCGGCTCTGAGCCCGGCGCCGTCACCCACTCCCATTCCGACTCCCGACGCGTCTGCTCCGGTCATGTACCTGACGTTTGACGACGGTCCTCACCCCATCTACACGCCTCAGATACTCGATGTGTTGGCCCGCCATAGGGTTCAGGCCATGTTCTTCGTGGTCGGATCGCTGGCCGAGGCTAATCCCGGCATCATCCAGCGCATCATCGATGAGGGCCACACCCTGGGCAATCACACCTGGAATCATGAGGCTCTGGGAGGGCTGACCCGCGCAGAATTCGATGAGACGGTAGGTCGGACCCAGGCCCTGCTCGGTGATCGGGGCAGCGCCTGTTTGAGGCCACCGTATGCGTCGATGGATGCCTCCACTCGTCCATGGGCTGCCGAGCACGGCCTGGACGTGGTCACGTGGGACACCAGCCCCAAAGACTGGCTCGAGGTCTCGGCGCAGGACGTTGCCCAACACCTCGTGGACTACGCCCGAGACGGCGTGGTCATGCTGCTTCACGACGGAGGCGGTGATCGCTCTCAAACAGTCCTCGGCCTCGACAGTGCTCTCAGTGAATTGTCCAGTCGGGGCTACCGGTTCGAACCCCTCTGTCGGTAGCTGACCATGTCCTTTCGCAGACTTGCGGCCGCCGGGCTCGCTTTGGCTGTGCTTCTCGGCGGGTGCGGTCAGGATGACTCGCCTTCGCCGCCAGGCGCGTTGCCCTCTCCTTCTCTTTCTGCTGCGCCTTCCCCTGAGCCTTCGAGTCCGCCGCCTGCTTCTCCAACCGTGCCCGTCCCGGCATCCCCAGTCTTCACGCCACCCGAGGTGCCGCCAAGCGAGCCTTCGGCCACGCCGGCCCCAACTCTGGTGCCGATAGAGCGGACGGGGGTGGATTGGGAGGACCTCGAAAACCTCGCCTTCGAGGTGGACGGACAGTCGATACAGCTCGAAGCCGGCAGGGCCGAGATCTCCTATGGCGGGGCTTCCACCGACGTCTTTGTGCTCCAAAACCGGGTGGCACAGGGTGATCTGGACAATGACGGGTTCGAAGACGTAGTGGCCCACATCACTTTGAGATCAGCGGGATCGGGCGTGTTCCACCTGATTGTGCCGGTGGTGGACGACGGGCGTGGCGGGGCGGCCAAACAGCCCGTGCCGGTGGGCGATCGCATTGTGATGGAGGGCATCGAAGTGCGTGACGGCCTGGTGAGGGTGTCGCTGCTGGATCGAGAGCCGGGCGAGCCCTTCACCGTCATCTCTGTGCGCCAGACGCTGGAGATCGACATCTCCGGGCCAGAACCCGTGGTGTCGGTGGTCGAGTCCATGCCCTTGGAAGACCTCCCCCTTCCTGAGGCCGAGGCGCCGGTAGTCGACATAAGGTTCGACCCCGGTGCCGTGGGCGGCACGTTGACCGGGTCGATCGACTTTCAGCAGAGGCAGCCCTACACGGCCTACATATCCGAGGGCCAGGCGTTCACGGCGACCCTGGAGGCACCAATCGGGGTGTGGCTGGATGTGCGGCTCGGTGATCGCGTGCTGACTTCGGCGTCCAAACGGTTTCAGTCGGTGTCCGCCAACCTGCCCGCCACCGGTCCGTGGA
>VYDF01000036.1 GCA_009843565.1 Acidimicrobiia bacterium
TGATGTTGCCCACGCCGATCTCGAATCGCCGGGCCAGTTCCCGGCGCTTGGTGCTGGCCGCACCAATGGCGCAGTTGCGATCGAAATAGTCGCTGGGCCGCAAGCTCAAATGGCTGTAAGCGTCGGCGGCCAGCTTTTGCGCACCGCCGTGCTCCCGGGAATAGGTAGCGTCCATGGTCCACAGCAGGTCGGCGGCCCAGAAACAGCCGCACTCGGTAACCGCATAGCGCATCCCCGGGTACCGCTCGAACACACCGGAATACAGCAAGAACCACAAGGGACGGGTGGTCCACCACCGCACTTCGGCCACATACATGCCAATGAATCCGGGACCGGTGCCGTAGTCGCTGCGAGGAGCGGCCCCCGAGTGGGTGTGGACCGGCATCTCCAGGTCTTGGCAAGCGGCCCAGATCGGGTCGTAGCGGCGCTCGTGATAGCCAGGGCCCTCGTTCCACATGGAAGCGATGAGGATGCCTCCCCGCAGCCCCGAATCCCGGGCTCGGGCAATCTCGGCCACCGCGGCGTCCACGTCGTCGATGATCGGCACCACCGCCACTCCGGCCCGCCGCTCGGGACTGTCGTTGCACAGGTCGGCCAGCCAACGGTTGTGGGCCCGAGCCCCAGCCAACAGCAACTCGGGGTCTTCGGCGAACGACATTCCCAGCCCCGCGCCGAACGGCGCTGAAGCACCCCCCGTCACCGCATCGGCATCGGGGAAGATCACCTCGCCGGCGACACCGTCACCGTCCAGTTCCGCATCCCGACGGGCCGCATTCCAAGCCCCTCGCAACCCCTCCTCGTTCTCGCCGAACCACTCCTCTTCGAACTCGGCATTACCCATGATGTTGGCCTGGTTGCGAATCGCAGCCCGTTGAACCATGAAGTCATCGAATGCGTCGTGGTATTTCGATTCCAAGTATTCCCGATACTCCAAATTGGGCAGTCCCGCATGGCAGTCCGAGGAAATAACCAAATAGCGCTCATTCATTGTCGCCCCCTTGCTCTGACAATAGCCAAGAGAGTTCAAAAGCTCCCCTCCCCTTCAAGATGCCCTACGTTTTTCAGGGCAGTTGGTTTGCGCTAGGGCAACAACGCGGCCCAGTCCACCGATTGAGGTAGAAGGGGCAGGGGCTCCGACCCGATGACTTCGACATACTTCTGCGCGGCGCCGGTGATGAATATCACGACCCGTTCGTCGGGGTGGATGACCTTCTCGGCAACGAGCAGCTCAAGCACACCGAGGCAGGCACCGGTCTCAGGGGCGAAGGCGATGCCTTCAAGGGCTGCGCCTCGCCTCGCCCATGAGAGCAGTGATTGCTCCGGGCATGCCCGGGCCTGACCGCCCGACTCGTTGACGGCATCAATGATCATGAAGTCGCCGACTGCGGCCGGCACCCGCAGCCCGCTTGCCGCGGTGGCCGCGTTGGGGAAGGGCTCGGCGAACCGCTGGCCGGCGGCCCAAGCGGTGCTGATCGGCGCGCATCCGTCGGACTGGCACGAGATCATGCGAGGCCGATGCTCATCGGCAAGCCAGCCGATCTCGGCCAACTCGGCGAACGCCTTCCACATGCCGATGAGGCCCGTGCCGCCGCCGGTGGGGTAGAGGATCACGTCGGGGAGCGACCAGCCGAATTGCTCGGCGAGTTCGAGGCCCATGGTCTTTTTGCCCTCGATCCGGTACGGCTCTTTCAGGGTGGACACGTCGAACCAGCCCATCTCGGCGGTTCCGTCGCGCACGACGGCGCCGCAGTCGGTGATGAGGCCGTCAACCAGCCAGGCCCGGGCCCCGTAGTAGGCAGCCTCGTACTGGTTGACGATCGGGGTGTCGGCGGGCATGAAGACAAACGCCTCCATGCCTACCCGGGCGGCGTAGGCGGCCAGTGCACCCCCGGCGTTGCCCGCCGTCGGGATGGCCACCCGCTTGACGCCGAGTTCGTTGGCCCGGCTGATGGCCATGGCCAGGCCCCGGCTCTTGAACGAGCCGGTGGGGAGCTGGGACTCGTCCTTCACCCACAAGTCGTTCAATCCGAGCGCAGCGCCGAGCCGCTCGCACTTGAGCAACGGCGTCATTCCCTCGCCGAGCGACGCGATCTTGGAGTCGTCCTCCACCGGCAGAAGCTCCCGGTAGCGCCACATGGTCGGCTCACGGCTGGCGACCTCATCTTTGGTCATGGCCGCGCCCACGGCTTCAAGGTCGTAGCGGACCCACAGTGGCCGACCCTCGTGGAGGGTTTGAAGCTGGTCGTGGAGTAGGCGAGTGCCGTCGATGGCAGCCTCGAGATGGGATACGTAGCTCACCGGACTTCTCCTCACGCCCGAGGGCGCTTGTGGGCGGGGTCGAACATGGGCTCGGCTCGCACCACCGCGGCAGAGCGCACGCCGATCACGTCGACGGCCAGTTCCGTCCCGGGCTCGGCGTATTCGGGGACGACATAGCCCATGGCGATGTTGGTGCTCATCGTGTGCCCGTAGCCTCCGCTGGTGACCACGCCGATCAAATGTTCGCCGGCCAAGATGGGATCGCCGGTATGGGCGGACGCCTCGTCGTTGGCGACCTCGAGGGCGACGAACCGGCGCCGGTCACCGGCCTCGCGCTGGGCAACGATGGCATCGCGACCCCGGAAGTCCTTGTTCAGGTCGACAAAGCGATCTAAACCGGCCTCGAGCACCGTGTATTCGGTGTGGATGTCGTGCTTCCACACCCGGTAGTTCTTCTCCATTCGCATCGACTCGGTGGCCAGCAGGCCAAAGTTCACCATGCCGAGCGGCTCACCGGCGGCCCACAGCGCTTCATAAACGGCAACCGAGTGCTCGATCGGAAAATGGAGCTCCCAGCCGAGCTCGCCGGTGAAGCTCAATCGAAGGGCCCGCACCGCGAGACCGCCGATAACGATCTCGCGGGTCGACAGCCACGGGAACGACTTGTTGTCGAGGGGGTGGTCGGTGACCGAGCTGAGCACTTCACGAGACTGGGGACCGGCCACCATGAGGGCGTTGTGGGTGGCGCTGAGGTTGGTGATGGTGACGGCGGTCGGAGGGTCGGCCTCGTTCAAGATGTCGAGGTCGTGCCACTCGGCCAACGCCGCGCTCAACAGCCAGAAATGGTCCTCTGCCAGCCGCAGCATCGTGAACTCCGACCGGAACCGGCCCTTTTCGTCGCTCACGTAGGCCAGGGCGCTGCGGCCGATGGCTGGCAGCCGGCCGGCCATCAGATGGTTGAACCACTCGTCGGCCCCTGATCCCTTCACCTCGAAGCGGGTGAAGCCCGAGATCTCCACGATGCCAACGTTGTCGCGCACGGCCCGGGCTTCGTCGCCTACCTGGTGGTGGAAGGTGGAGAAGCGGAACTCTGGCACATGCACGAAATCGCTCTCGGCCGGGTGGAAGTACAGCACCCGTTCCCAGCCGTTGAGCGCCCCGAACTCGGCGCCCTTGGTGGCCAACACGTCGTACAGCGGCGTGTACTTCGCTTTGCGGCCCGCGGGCCGGTGCTCGTCGGGACGGTGGAAGACGAACTCGCGCTGGTACTCCTCTACTGCCTTCGCCGAGGCGTAGGCCTCGCCGGCGTACTGGGTGAAGCGGCGGGGATCCAGACACCAGGAGTCCCACTCGGACTCGCCGTCGACGATGATCTCGGCCAAAACCTTGCCCAGACCTCCGCCCTCGCCGATGCCGGCTCGGATGCCCAGCATGGCGTAGCCGTTGCGAACACCGGGCAGCTTGCCCACGATGGGGATGCCGTCGCCGGAGTAGGCGATAGGGCCGTTGATCACCGAGGAGATCCCCGCGGTCTCGAGCACCGGGAGGCGCTTCATGACCCGCTCCATGTTGTCGGCGATGCGGTCGAGGTCGGGCGGCTCGAGCTTTCCGGCGAAGTTGTCCGGTATGTGGTCGCGGCCCCAGGTCTTGCAGCCTTGCTCGTAGATGCCCACCAATAGGCCGTTGTGCTCCTGGCGGCTGTAGAAGTCGTCGCCGGGGTCGCGAATGAGCGGCACCCGCTTGTCGAGGGCCTCGAGCTCGGGCAGCTCCTCGGTGAGGAAGTACTGGTGTTCCATCGACGACACCGCCGACTCCAGCCCGTAGAACTTGCCGATTTGATGCACTCGGTACCCACCGGCGTTCACAAAGCTCTCGCACTCGATGTCGCCCTTGTTGGTGCGCACGAGCCAGCCGTCGGCGGTGGATTCGAGGCCGACCACCTCGGTGTGGCGGAACACCTGGCCGCCGTTGCGGCGACCGGCTTTGCAGAGACCGTTAACCAGGCCGGTGGGGTCGATGTCGCCGTCGACGGGATCCCATAGGCCACAAGTCAGGCCGGCAACGTCGAGCAGCGGATGGGCTTCGGCCATCTCCGACGGGCCGAGCACCTCGAAGTCCACGCCCATACCCTTGGCCATGCCGACGAAATGCCGGTAGCCGTCGAGATCCGACTGGTCGTAACCCAATCGGATCCCGCCGTCGTCTCGGCGGTACGTGATCGGCGCCTCGGGGTCGGCCGCCAATCGCGTGTAGAGCTCGACCGAGTACTTCTTCAGCCCGACCATGGTCTGGACCGCCCCGAACTGGGTGACTTGGCCGGCGGCGTGCCAGGTGGACCCGGACGCCAGCTCGTCGCGCTCCACGAGCACGACATCGGTCCAGCCGTGCTCGGTGAGGTGGTAGAAAGTGCTGGCGCCGCCGACGCCGCCGCCGATTACGACCACTCTTGCCCGACTCGGAAAGCTGCTCATGCGAGCTCGGTCCACCTGGGGCTGTCGGGGGACATGTCGCCCGGGTGGAGCGCGATCGGGAAACGGTCCCGGATTTCGGAGTCCTGTTCGGCGGTGAGGTACATCGGGTGATTCTGCATCAGCTCGTGCAGCTGGCACTGGGCCATGGCGCGTATATCGGGAGCACCCTTTTGCTCCCACTCCCCAGGGGTAGAGCGATCGCCGATGCTCGGATAGAGATACTCGGTCTCCATCATCGAGAGCGTCTGCGCGGTGCCGAGGAAGTGCCCCTCGCCGTAAACGACCGACTCGATCACGTCGAGCGCCAGGGTCTCATCGGTTACCTCAAGTCCCCGGACGGCCCGGAGGGCGTAGCCGAGGAGCTCGTCGTCGATCACGAACTGCTCGAAGGAGGCACCTAGCAGGCTGGCCAACATGCCGGACGACTCGTAGACAAGGTTGGCACCAGCGGTGCCGGCCAGCACGGTGGTGATGCCCTTCTCATAGCCGGCCTGAGCGTCCGGGAGCTTGGAGTCGGCCATGCCCGCGGCGACCCCGCACGGGATCCCGAATCGCTTGGCAACTTGGGCGGCCGCCGCATTGAGCACAGCAGTTTCGGCCGATCCGCCCACCATCGATCCGGTGCGGAGGTCAGACACGAACGGCCAGTTGGAGAAGATCATCGGATGACCGGGTCGGGTGAGGTTGACAAGCGCCAGCGACGCCAGCGTCTCGGCCACGGTGATCACCAGCGTTCCGGCCAGCGGTGCCGGCGAGGTGGCGCCGGCTTGGCCCGCGGTGATCGCGTTGATCGGCATGCCGTGCTCAACCGCCGAGATGAGGGTCTCGCACGCGTCGGCACCGTAGCGCAGGGGCGGGACGATCGGGCTGGTATGCAGCTTGCAGAACGGGCGGCGGGCGAACTCGCCCGGTCCGCCGGCGGCGATGTCGAACATGTCGACAACGGGCTTCACGTTTTCGGGAACGGTGATGGCCGTGCCGGTGTGCTTTGCCGTGGCGGCCAGCAGACAGTAGGCGGTGTTGATGTCGAGGTCGTAGGGGTCGGGGAAGTCGGTGGCGATGACGCATCGGGTGAACCAGTGCACGTTGGCAAGCTGGTCGGCTAGGCGGGTGAAGTCGTAGAGATCGATCAGAGTCGAAGGCCGGTACGTGTCGCTGCGGTGGTCGAACACCGAGATCGCGGCCCCACCCGTGCCGAAATGCACTCGATCGCCGGTGATGTCGAGGTCGTGGCGCGGGCTGCGGCCATAGAGCGTGAAATTCTTGGCTGCGCCATCGATCAGTGCCTCCATGACAGGCCGAGGAAGGCAGAGGCGACCGGCGTCGTTCAGTTCAGCGCCCGCGTCGAGGGCCGCGTCGATAAGGCGCGGGACGGGGTCGGCCACGCCGAGGTGGGCGAGCACGTCGAACGCGGCATCGCAGACACGCGTCACCTCATCGTCGGTCAGTGGCCGGTAGGCGCCGCCACAGAAACCGGGCCGCACCGGCATTTCGGCGGGTTCAGGTCGGTTGGCTCGTTCGCGACGCTTGGTCTCGCGTGCCCGACCGCGGCGATTGGGGCGGTCGGACGGGGTCATTCGCTTCCCCTGCCTACGGTGGCCAGAGCTCCCCGGATGATCTCGGCCACGACCTCGCAGTCTTCAAGCGACATGGTGAGTGGAATGCGCATGTCGCAGAGACCCTGGAGCACCTTGGCAGTGGCGTGCAGCGCCTGCTCGCTGGCGTAGCGCCAATGGTCGTAGCGGCTGGTGAAGCCCACCGGCTCGGACTGGCCGAACCACTTCACATGAACACCATGGTCAGCGGCGAGCGCGAGCCACGCCGTCATCGCCGAGGCATCGAGGCCATCCACCGAGAATTGAATCGACGAGGCAACGTACTGCTCCTCAGCGCGACGCGGCGGCACACAGATCATCGGATCGGCGTCGAGGAGCTCAGCCAACAGGCCGTACCGCTCGTTCCAGAGGGCCGCTCGCTGCTCCAGGAGGTCGAGCTGGGAGCGTGCGATGGCGGCGGCCAACGCCGACATCCGCATCGACAGGTTGGGCGTCGTATACCGATGCCGCTCGATCGCTTCTGGCGGCGGCGAAGTGCCGTGTTGGGCGTAGAGCATGTACGAGCCGCTGAGGAGGATTGCCTGCGCCGCCACATCGTCATCGTCGGTAACCAACAGCCCGCCCTCGCCTGAGTTCACATGCTTGAACGTCTGGGTGGAAAAGCACCCAATCTCCCCGAACGTGCCCGACGGGCGGCCGCCCCATCCCCCGCCCATGGTGTGGGCGCAGTCTTCGATCACGGTCAGGTCGAGCTCGGTCGCTACTTCCATGAGCCGGTCCATATCGGTGATGTGACCTCGCATGTGCGACAGCATCAGCACCCGCGCTCCCGAGTGTTGGGCCGCGGCGCGCAGATGCTCAAGGTCGATCTCATAGTCGGGTGTGACCCCGACGAACACGGGATCGCCGCCGGCGTGGACGATCGCACCGGGGACCGGTGCCAGGGTGAAGGCGTTCATGAGCACCGGCTTCCCCGGACCCACGCCGACCGCCATGAGACTCGCCGCCAGCGATGCTCCGCAGCTGTTGAAGGCGATGCAGTACCGGCGGCCGACCAAACGGGCGAAAGCCGCCTCCAAATCGGCCACATCCAATTCGCCAGCACCGGTCTCGCCGTAGCGGAACAGCCGTCCCGACTTCAGGAGCTCGTTCGCCCGCCGCACTCCCGCGGCCGGGATCGGTGGCGGAGACGTGAAGTCGAGTTCGATCGTGGGGAGCCTCGTCATCCATTCCCCTTACGTCCTACATCAGTTTTGGATGGTCGGGCAGGCGGGATTTGAACCCACGACCTCTTCGTCCCGAACGAAGCGCGCT
>VYDF01000247.1 GCA_009843565.1 Acidimicrobiia bacterium
TGTCGACGATGTTGTCGGCCCCCAGCCGCACGTCGTAGGTCACCACGTTCACGTCGGGATTCAAAGCATTGAGCGTCTTCTTGGCCGAGTCCACCTTTCGCTCCCCCACCCGGTCGAGGTTGTGGAGTATCTGGCGCTGGAGATTGGAGGCATCAACCACGTCCATGTCCACGATGCCCACGGTTCCTACCCCCGCGGCCGCTAGGTAGAGGGCGGCGGGAGAGCCCAACCCACCGGCACCCAGGCACAAGACCTTGGCGTCCAGCAACTCGATCTGGCCCTCGACGCCCACTTCGGGCAGAAGCAGATGGCGGTGGTAGCGGTTGCGCTGCTCGGGTGTGAGGGTCACCGGCAGGGCCCAGTTGCGGCCTTCGTCCTTCCACTGGTTGAACCCCCCGTCCATGGACACTACGTCGCTGTAGCCCATCTCTTGAAGGGTTTGAGCGGCGAACGCCGAGCGCACTCCGCCCGCGCACATGACCACCACCGGTGCGTCCTTTTCGGGCAGTCGGTTCTCCACGTTGGGCTCGAGATTGCCCCGGGGGATGTGGACCGAGCCGGGCACTGCCCCCTGCTCGAACTCATCGGGCTCTCTCACGTCGAGTAGGACCGCTCCCTCGGCCAGCATCGTCGCTGCGCCGGCGGGGTCGGTCTCTCGGATCTCGGCCTTGGCCTCTCTGAGCAAATCTCTGAATGTGGGCATCGCTATGGTCACCTCGGTGTTGGCAGGACATCGGGTCAGGCGGCGGGAAAATCTCCCACAAATCCTACCTAGTTAGTCCGATTTTACCAATCCCGCCTCCGGTCACGGGGCGACGATCAGGGGCAGCGCTTCGCTGATCGAGGCTGGTACAACCGAGGCGGCCAAGCCGTCGAATGGAGTGGGCTCGGCATTCACAATCATCACTGGCGCTCCGGCCTGATGGGCTATAGGAACAACGTTGGCGATCGGATAGACGGTGAGCGTGGAGCCCACTGCCAGCATCACATCGCAATCCATGGCCGCCTGCTCTGACCGTTGGAGGTCGGCCATAATCAGGTTCTGGCCAAACGAGATCGTGGCCGATTTCAAAATCCCCCCGCAAAGCCGGCACGGCGGGTCGGGCTCGCCCGCCCGGACTCTTTCCAAAGCACGCTCCATCGGAGCGGTGTCCCCGCATTCGAGGCAGCGGACTTTGGACGTCGTGCCATGGATCTCCACTAGGAGGTGTTCAGATGTGCCCGCCGCCCGGTGCAGGCCGTCGACGTTTTGGGTGATCAGCGTGTGGAGCTTTCCCTGGGCCTCCAGATCCACCAGCGCCCGGTGGCCTGGGTTGGGCACCCTGCCCTCCCACATCGACCCCGCGGCTAACCGCTCCCAGTTGCGCTGCCGCAGTTCTGGGTCCGATACATACGAAGCCAGGGTGGCTGTCTTCTCTGCTTCGGGGTTCTTGGTCCACAGACCCTCTGGCCCCCGGAAATCGGGTATGCCGCTGTCGGTGGATATCCCCGCCCCGGTCAACACCACCACCTGGCCGGCGTGGCGCAACACTTCCCGGGCCGCTTGAATCTCGGCCGTCAGATCATCGATCGGTCGCATGAATCTCAATATTGACTATTGACAACATCATATGAGAATAGGCAATATACCTCAAAACTTCCTCCCCGAATCTCGCATGGCAATTGCCAGCAGAAACGATCCTCCCATGACCATTCCCACTTTGCCTTCTTCTCTTTGGATTGAACCGTGGCGCGACTCGATAACCGAGGAAAAGGGACACGATCCCCGATCCCGGTACGTTGAACAGTTCTGGCTTGGAGTCATCGGACCCACAGCCGTCTGGCTCATGCGCCATATTGCCCACGAGTTTGAAAATTCCCCCGACGGGTTTGTGCTGCCCGTCACCGCCACCGCCCGGCAATTGGGCATAAGCCCCAAGGCCGGCCCTCGAGGCGGCCTCCAACGCACCCTCCACCGCCTGGTGATGTTCCGTCTGGCATCAGAAGGCCATGCTGGCTACGCCATCCGGCGCCGGCTTCCCCCTCTGAATCACGCCCAGCTCAGGAGACTGCCCGAACATCTTCAGCGCTCCCACGCCGTTTGTCACCCCCTCCCCGAGCGTGCGGTATCGGCGAATGGAGCGTGACCCACTAGACATGGGCCGTGGACAATCATCTGAGAGCTTCATGGGACCGGCTGTGCGACTCGCTAAAGGATTCGGTCGACTACGTCTTCGACCCTGCGCTGGGAGTGGACGCCTCCGAGCAGGCCGAGGGTCTTCGACACCACCTGCGGATGCTTTTTTTGGCGCTAGACCGAACTCTTGAGAACAACGACCCCCAGCATCCCGAACTGGGCTGGACTTACCCCTCGAAATTTGGCCAGGACAACCCCGACGGACTGTATCAAACCGCGCCGGTTGATTTGAGCCGCACGTATCGCCTCACCGGCCGCATCGACACCGTTCGCTATCTGGGATTGTCGATATTGAATTTCGTCTCGGGCCGAGGGGGCATCACCCAACAGCTCAACGTGGGCACGCCCGACTTGACCGATATCGGTGACGGTCGCATCGATGTTGTCTTCAGCCCCGACCCCGACCCCGGCGATCACGTAGGCGACTGGTTTCAGCTTGAGCCCGAGCAGTCCCGGCTGTTGGTGCGCCAGTTCTTCTCCGACTGGGGCGCCGAGAGCCATGCCGAACTGCATCTGGAATGCCTCGACTCCACAGTTCCGCCCGGCCGACTTGACCAAGTTCGCGCCACGGCGCTTATCGACGAGGTTGCCAACGAGATCGACACCGTCCCCAAGTTCTGGACCGATTTTGCGGTGGCCTACCGCGATCGGGGTGAGATAAACACCTTTGCCCATGTTGAGGGGAAATTCAGCGGGGAAGGCCTGGGAGGCAGCGACCAGCAGGCCTACGGTGGGTGCTGGTATGAGTTGGGCCCCAATGAGGCTCTCCTGTTCGAGGTGATCCCGCCGAAGTGCCTGTACTGGAACATCCAAGTGGGCGACACCTGGTTCCAGAGTCTCGACTACGTGAACCTCCCCACCACCATCAACGACTCTCAGGCCCGTCTCGACCCCGACGGCGTGCTGCGGGTGGTGATCTCGCACGAAGACCCCGGTATCCAGAACTGGATCGCGCTCGGCGGCTGTCCTCAAGGAGTGCTCACTTACCGGTGGAACAACGCCGACTCTGCGCCGGTACCCACACTGCGGCTGCTGACGGTTTCGGAGATCGACGTCCATCTCCACACTGACACCCCCCGGCTCAGCGCCGAAGAGCGAGCCACACTCGATGCGGAGCGCCGCCGCCACGCCCTGCGCCGATTCGTGCGATAGCCATCCGGCGCTCGTGAGGTCTGGATGGAGGCGTCGCGGCTAGACATACACCGTGGACAACGAATTGAGAGCTTCCTGGAACCGGCTCTGCGACACGCTCAAAGAGTCGGCCGACTACATATTCGACCCAGAATTGGGAGCTGACCCGTCCGAGCTGGCTGAAGGACTGCGTCATCAGTTGCGCATGTTCTTCTGGGCCTTCGACCGGATCGTGGAGAACAACGAACCCGACCACCCCGAGCTGGGCTGGGTGTATCCCTTCAAGGTGGGCCAGGACAATCCCGATGCGATGTACATGACCGCACCGGTGGACCTGAGTCACACATACCGCCTGACCGGGCGCATCGACACCGTTCGCTACCTGGGACTGTCGCTTATGGACCACCGCTTCGGCCGAGGGCGCATAACCCAACTCGTCGACGTCGGCAGCCCCGATCTGTCCGACATCGGCGGTGGGCGCATCGACGTGGTCTTCAGCCCCGACCCCGACCCCGGAGACCATATCGGCGACTGGTTCCAGGTAGAGCCGCTGGAGTGCCGCCTGTTCGTGCGCCAGTTCTTCTCCGACTGGGCAGCCGAAAGCCACGCCGATCTGCACTTCGAATGCCTAGACCCGGACGGCCCTCCCGGCCGCCTAGATCCGTGGGGGACTGGCGAGCTGTTCGATGAGTTGGCCCGAGAGGTGGACACCGTGCCCAAGTTTTGGACCGAATTCGCCGGGGAACAGCGCAACCGGGGCCAGATCAACTCCTTCGACCATGTTCCCCCCCACAAGGTGAGTCAGAGCGCTCAGGGAGGGAGCGAAAAGCAGTCCTACGGGCAGTGCTGGTATGAGGTGGGCCCCAACGAGGCCCTGTTCTTCGAAGTGACTCCACCCGACTGCCTGTACTGGAACATCCAGGTGGGCGATACGTGGTACCAGAGCCTCGACTACGTGAACCTCCCCACCACGATGAACGACTCCCAGGCCCGCCTGGACCCCGACGGGGTACTGCGGGTGGTGATCTCGCACGAAGATCCCGGTGTCCAGAACTGGATCGCTTTAGGCGGGTGCCCTCAGGGAGCAATCACTTATCGGTGGAACAACGCTGACTCCGCCCCGGTGCCCGCGCTCAGTCTGATGCCGGTGTCGGAGGTGTCTGGCCACTTGCATCCCGAAACCCCCCGGCTCAGCGCCGATGAACGAGCCGCGTTCAACGCTGAGCGCCGCCGCCACGTCCTGCGCCGCTTCACGCGCTAGCCCATGGAGTACGCGGCCGCGGTCTACCTGCTAGCCGCGGTCTTGTTGGGTGCCGCAGGCGCGGCGAAGGCGGTCGCCCCCGAACCGGCGTCCGCTGCTCTGGCTCAGCTTCAGCTCTACCACCGCCATTGGGCCGTGCGGCTCTTGGGACTGGTTGAGCTTGTAGTGGCGGTCAGCGCGTTCATTGTGGGGGGCGTGGGTCCCGCCACTGCTCTCGCCGCCCTTTACGCCGGGTTTGCGGTGGTTGCCGCGGCCATGCTCCGCTCGAGATCAGCAATGTCCTGCGGCTGCTTCGGCCGAGTTGAGATGCCAGTCACAATCCGACATGTCGTGGTGAACATTCTGGCTGTGGCCGCTGGACTGGTGGCAGCGTCGTGGCCGTTTGAAGCCATCGACAAGCTGTTCGACGGCCAGAAATGGCTCCTGGGCCCGTTCGCCGTGGTGGTGGTTGGCGGCGCCTACGGCGTGTTCACGTGGCTCAGTCGGCCCCCGAATTCGGCAGCGGCTCAAAGTTGACCAGCGCGTCCAACAGCATTCGCACACCGAAGCCGGTGCCCCCTTTGGAAGTCTCCGAGTCTTCTGAATCAGTGAACGCGGGACCGGCGATGTCGAGGTGGGCCCAGGGGATGCCCTCTTCCACGAAATTGGACAAGAACAGCCCTGCGGTCAGCGCTCCTCCGTGGGGCCCGCCGATGTTCTTCATATCGGCCACCGACGAGTCGAGCTGGGCCTTGTAGTCGTCAGGCAGCGGCAGCCGCCACACCCGCTCCCCGGTGCGCTCGGCAGCATCGGCCAGCTGATCCATCCACGTCTCGCTGTTGCCCATGAGCCCGGCCACCTTCGGCCCCAACGCCACCATGCACGCTCCGGTGAGAGTGGCCAGATCGACGATGGCGTCGGGCTCGGCCCGGCAGGCCAGCGATAGGGCGTCGGCCAGTACCAGGCGGCCCTCGGCGTCGGTGTTGAGCACTTCCACCGTCTTGCCGTTGGCAATCGTCAGCACATCGCCAGGCCGGGTGGCATCGCCCCCCAACATGTTGTCGGTCATGGGCACGTAGCCGGTGACCTTCACCGGGGGTGCCACTGCGGCGATGGCCGACATCACTCCCAGCACCGCCGCTCCCCCGCTCATGTCGCACTTCATAGTCATCATCCCGGTGCCGGTCTTGATTGACAAACCGCCGGCGTCGAACGTCAGGCCCTTGCCAACCAGCGCGACCGACCCCCGGCATTCGGCCTCCGCGTCCGGGGCATAGGACACCTCCACGAACCGAGGCGGCTGCTCCGACCCGCGGTTCACCCCCAGCAGCCCGCCCAGTTCGGCCTCGCGTATGGCGTCTAGGTCGAGCACCGATATCTCCAAACCCTCCCGCTCGGCCATCTCCGCTGCTATCTCCGCGAATCGCGTGGGGGTTAGCGATCCGCCGGGCTCGTTCACCAGATCGCGCGCGAAGCACACCGCCTCGCCTACCCGTCGGCCCTGCTCTAGCGCCTCGGACACCGCCCGGCCCCCCGGACCGATGACGTGCACGTTTTCCAGCTTGTTGGGCTTGTGCTCGGATTTGAAGTCTCCGTAGGTGTAGGCGCCCAGGGTCATTCCCTCGGCCAGAGCACTCAGTGCCTCGGCGCGGTCGACGCTTTCGGGCACGGCATCGAGCACCGACACGGTTATGCGCCTCGCCCGCTTGGCCGACCGGGCCAGCGATGCCGTCGCCCGGCGGATCACCGCGGTAGTGATCTTGTCGGCCGGTCCCAGCCCCACCACGGCAATCGGTCGATCTCCACCCGACACGATCTCCACCTGCCCGACCTTGGCCTCGAACCCCCGGCCGTCGAGCACCTCCCAATCCAAATCAAAGGTGCGCTCGGCATCGGCCCCTGAGCACACCCCCACCGCGTCCAGCTCGGCGCGAGCCGGGATTTTTCTGCCGGTTCGAAACGTGATCAATGGGCCTCCTCGGTCGCAGTGATGTTATCTGGCACCAGTTATCGGCCCTGCGCCCAGTAGCCTCGCATTCCATGGGTTCCTATGAGGATGCGGCCCGTGAACGCGTCCTCGTATACGACGGCGCCTTTGGGACCTACGTCCAAGAGCAGCCACTGAGCGCGGACGATTTCGGCGGTCCCGACTTGGAGGGCTGCAACGAACTGTTGTGCCTGACCCGTCCCGAGGTCATCGCCGGCATGCACGACCGGTACTTGGACTTGGGGGTCGACGTCGTCGAAACCGCAACTTTCGGGGCGTTTGCCGTGCCGTTGGCGGAATATGGCATCGCCGAGCAGGCCTATGAGATCAACCTGGCCGCGGCCCGCATCGCTAAAGAGGTTTGTCATGGGTATACGTTCGATTCCCAGCCCCGATGGGTGGCGGGATCGGTGGGGCCGGGCACCAAGCTGGCATCTCTGGGACAAATTCGCTACGCCGAGCTGCGCGATGCCTTTGAGGTCCAGGCCCGGGGCCTGCTCGACGGCGGGGTGGATCTGTTCCTCATCGAGACCCAGTACGACCTGCTCGGCGCCAAGGCGGCCATCAACGGGTGCCGACGGGCCATGGCCGCAATCGGAATGGAAGTACCCCTGCAAGTGCAGGTCACGATTGAGATGACCGGCCGAATGCTGCCCGGTACCGAAATTGGCGCCGCGCTGGCCGCGCTGATCCCACTTGGCCCCGCGGTGTTCGGGTTGAACTGCGCCACCGGCCCGGCCGAGATGGGAGAGCACCTGCGGGTGCTGTCGGAGCAGTGTCCGGTGCCGGTGGCCTGCATCCCCAACGCAGGACTCCCCCAAGTGGTGGACGGCCGGATGCACTACGACGTCGGCCCCGACGAATTTGCCGACTATCTGGCCCGGTTCGTCACCGAATTGGGGGTAAGCGTGATCGGCGGCTGCTGCGGCACTACGCCGGAGCATCTGCGGGCGGCCATAGATCGCTGCGCCGACCTCACCCCCGGCCCCCGGCCTGGCC
>VYDF01000084.1 GCA_009843565.1 Acidimicrobiia bacterium
ATCCGTCTCCGGTGCCCGGGCCGTCGACCGTGACTGCCACTCCGGACTCCACATCTTCGAACAACTCCGCCACCCGCACCGAAATCGGCTCCACCGTTGAAGAACCCGAGATCGTCACCCGCCCGGTGATGCCGCTGCCGACACCTTGGCCACTGCCGCGACTACACGCCCCGGCTACCAGAGCTAACACCGCCACGACTCCGATGATTGGCATGACGATTTCCAGACGCCGCAACCACTCTCCCTTGAAACCCACTGCTGAGTCGCCAAGACAGTAGGCCAGTCGGATTGCCGGCTAGTCGCGCCTGTCTGAACGGAAGGTGAACAGGTAAGGAATCTTTGGAGAGGCCGCGATCAGGCCAAAACGCTGTCGCCCATCAGTACCAAGAACGCACTCACGATCTTGAGGTCGCGCTCACTGGTGAAGTAGTTCAACGACTCCACCAGGGGCACCCAGGCGATGGCGTCCACTTCAGCGCTCGGGGTGAAGTTGCCAGCAATGGCGTCCATCTCCCAGTAGTGGACTTGGCGGATCCGGCCCCGCCGGTCGGTGTATTCCACCTTGTCGAGCTCCCGGCCCAACTCGCAGACGTAGCCTGTCTCCTCGTAGACCTCGCGCAACGCGCACTCGGCCAGCGTCTCCCCCGGGTCGAGTTTGCCTGCGGGCAGCGACCAATCGAGGTGCTTGGGTCGGTGGACCATTAGAACTTCCAACTCGCCGTCGCTGTGGCGGGTAACAAGCCCGCCGCCGCCGAGTATCACCGCCACTGTTCCGAAACACACGGAAGTAAACGTTAGGGCTTGAACGCTCTGAAAACGCGGATACCCGCGACATCGGTTGAGGTCAATCGGCTAGGAATTCGCAGCCGCAGCCAGCCGCTCAAAGGCAGTATGGGCTTCAAAACCGACCTGGGAATGGGTCCGCTGCCAGCTCCCCTCAGCCAAGAGATCCCAGGCGAGCGTGTCGTCTTGGAGGTTGAATTCCAGCACCTGGTCAAGCCGGTGGCGCAGCTCGGGGTCGACCACTGCCACCAGGGATTCAATCCTACGGTTGAGATTGCGAGGCATGAGATCGGCCGAGCCGATGTAGTACGCCGGAGCGCCGACATCCTCGCCGTTGCCGAAGTAGTAAATGCGGCTGTGCTCCAGATACCGCCCAATGAGAGAGCGGACCCGGATGGTGTCAGACATGCCGGGCACCCCAGGGCGCAGGCAGCAGATGGCCCGCACGATCAAATCGATTTCCACTCCGGCCTGGGAGGCCTCGTAGAGGGCTTCGACCATCTCGGCATCAGCCAGGCTGTTCATCTTCATGATGATCCGACCCTCGGGGCCCCGGTCTGCTTCGTTGCGGATCAGCTCCGTCACCGAGGGACGCAGAGCCTGGGGCGCAGGAACCAAACGGCGGAACCGAATATCGCGGCCGTAGCCGGTCAATGAGTTGAACAACTGGGTCAAGTCCACCCCGATTTCAGGGTCGGCGGTGAAAAGGCCCAGATCGGTGTACACCCGCGCGGTGATGGAGTTGTAGTTGCCGGTGCCGATGTGGCAGTAGCGGCGCACGCCATCGGCCTCCTCCCGCACCACCAGGCAGGTCTTGGCATGGACCTTGAATCCCACCAGGCCGTAGGCCACGTGAACGCCGGCTTGCTCCAGGCGGCGAGCCCACTCGATGTTGGCCTCCTCGTCGAAACGGGCCTTCAGCTCAACCACCACCGCGACCTGCTTACCGCTCTCCGCCGCCCGGATGAGCGACCGAACGATCGGGCTGTCGCCCGAGGTTCGGTAGAGGGTGAGCTTGATGGCCAGCACTTTGGGATCGTTGGCTGCCTGCCAGATGAACTCCTGCACGGTAGCGGTGAAGGAGTCATAGGGATGGTGGACCAGGATGTCGCCCTCACGGATGCGGGCGAACAAATCTATGGGCTGGTCGCCGGGGGCAGCCGAGGGCAGGGGGTTGATCGGCTGCCAGACCGGGTACTTGAGGTCGGGGCGGTCTACGCCGAAGAGATCCCACAGACTGGACAGCTCGAGCAAAGTGTCAGCCTCGTAGACGTCGTCGCGCTCGATGTCGAGCTCTTCGATGAGCAGGTTGCGGATCTCCGACGAGACAAGGTGCTCCACCTCGAGGCGGACCACACTGCGGAACCGACGACGGCGCAGCTCCACCTCCACCGCCGCCAACAGGTCTTGGGCCTCGCCTTCGTCCACCGCCAAGTCGGCGTTGCGAGTCACCCGGAAGGCCACCGTCTCGGTGATCTCCATTCCGGGGAACAAGGTGGGCAGGTGAGCGGCCACTACCTGCTCGACGGGGACGAAGCGATGTTCGTCGGGGAGTTTGAGGAAACGCCCGAACGTGGCCGGGACTTTGAGGCGGGCGAATCGCTGATGGCCATCGGCCGGATCGATCATCAGCACGCCCAAGCTCAGCGAGAGGTTGGAGATGTAGGGGAACGGATGGCCCAGATCCACGGCCAGGGGAGTGAGCACCGGGTAGATGCGGTCGTCGAACTCGCCGGAGAGGAACTTGCGGTCCTCATCGTCCAAGTCGTCCCAGTTGAGAATCTCGATATCGCCGTCGGCTAGCTCAACGGTCAAGCCGCTCAAGCAGCGAGCGGCCCGATCCATTTGGGCGTCTACTTCGATGCGGATCTCATGGAGCTGCTGGGCAGCGGTGCGGCCGTCGGGCGTGGTGCCGGTGAATTGGCCGGCAAGCTGGTCTTTGAGACCGGCTACCCGAACCTGAAAGAACTCGTCCAGGTTGGAGGACCAGATGGCGCAGAACTTGACCCGCTCCAGCAGGGGTACCGACGGGTCTTCGGCTTGGGCCAGCACTCGGCTGTTGAAATCCAGCCAAGACAGCTCGCGATTGATGAACCGCTCAGACTCAGCCTCAATGTCGATGGATTCTGAGATCATGCTGCGCTGTCCTCTTGTCTACGCCCCTAGGTCGATGGATTCCAAAACCATGCCGTGCAGCTTGCGCGTCTACCTGCCTCTGACGCCGTCGCCTTCGCTCTCCTCTTCTTCTTCGTCGTAGCCCAAATCCCAGTCGATGAGCAGGTTCTCGCGCTCGGCATCCCGATTTACCCTCTCCCGGTTCCGGCGGAACTGCGGATCGTGGGGAGGCAGCAGCAGCAAGCGGGCCTCAACCCGAGCCTTGAACTGCTCGATATGACCTGAATCCCCGAAATCGGACATGAAGTCCCAATGAGGCGCCACAGGACCCAGATAAACCACCTTGACATGCCCAACCGGCGGTTCGGGCAGGGCATCTATGGTGTCAGTCATCGCGTTGCTCCTGTAGGAATTGGGGCCGTGACATTCTAACCGCGTCGGCGCGATTTCCCGAATGCGCATCTCAACGGTCACTTGCCGCGACACCATCCCTCATTACTCGTGGCTATGATGAGCATCCGGGCGGCTGATAGCTCTTGGAGTCCCTGTAACCGAGGGAACTTTTAGCTGAGGTGGGGCGTCTTACATGCGGGGGCATGTACCCGATGGAGGTCCCATGAACGAGAGTTGGATGGATCACGGAAAGTGCGTTGGGAAGTCACCCAGCATCTTCTTCCCCAGCAGTGGCCTGGGGGTGGAGAGAGCCCGAAAAATTTGCCAGGAGTGCACGGTGCAGGAGGCATGCTTGGCCTACGCCTTGTGCAACCGCATCAAGCACGGCGTGTGGGGTGGCAGATCCGAACGCGAGCGCAGACGACTGCTTCGCCAAGCCGCCGCTTGAGAACCGGGTTCAGGAAAGAACGGACCGGGTTGCAGCCAGAACTTGGGGGGCCATGGTGTGAGGGCCGGCCGCGGCCAAAGTGCTGCTGAAAACCTCGGGGAACCAGATCGGGGTTGCCCCGGAGCCAACGATGATGCCAAGGACATCGGCAAAGTCGACCGCGCCGTCGCCGGGAAGAAGGCGAGCGGTCATGGTCTCGGTGGCTATGTCCATGTCATCGGGGAGCTGGGCAGCTGCATCGCAGAGCTGAACCACCCGAAGCACCTCTGCTGGGATCTGGCGCAGCAGATCGGGGTTGGGACCACCGGGCTGGCGGAACCAATGCCACGTGTCGACCATGATGCCGCTGTTGTCGCAATCGGCCCGCTCGATGATCTCCCACGCGGTGGCCAAATCGGGAATGCCAGTCCAGGGCAAAAACTCCATGCTCACCTGCAACCCGGCCTCCGCCGCGCCCTGGCACAGCGTTCGAAAACGAGACACCACGTCGTCCATAGGCGGTAGCGAGGGCTCCATGGTGACGGCCACTAGTTCCCGGCTGCCCACCGCGCTGGCGTACTCGCTCAGATAGGCCACCTCTCCAGCGGCTGCGTCGCGGTCGGAATTCAGCCAGCCGAAGGCCGCTTCGGCAACCGGATGGTTCAATCCGAGTTCTTGGAGCCGGTCGACCAGCCACGCGACATCCACGCCGGCCGTCCCCAAAACGAAGGGCCACACACTGATTCCGGAGTAGCCCGCGGCAGCGGTGGCCTCAAGAGAGGAGTCAAGCTCATCGAAGGACAGCTCGAAAGGATTGACACAAAGCGTGCCCAGCGACATCACGAGCTCTTCGGAGGTAGAGGTAGACATCAGGGGGTGATGTTACGTGTCTTTGGGCTTCTCGTCGGTTGTGTCTTCGGCCTTCGTGCCCTCGGTCACGCCTTCCTTGAACTCTTTCTGGGCCCGGCCCAGCGAGCGGGCCAGCTTGGGGAGCTTGGCCCCGCCGAACAGCACCAGCAGGATGACCAAGACGATGATCAACTCCGTTGCGCCGAGATTCATGGGCTCAGGCTACCCCGAAACTGCGCCGCCCGCATCAACGGGGACAGCTCAAGCGCCTGAGCTGTCGGCCACCGCAGTCACCGGCTCCCGTACTCGGGTGAGTCCCCGAGCCCGGCGGACCCGGCGCCGCTCCCGCTCGCTCATGCCGCCCCAGATGCCGAATTTCTCGCCGTTCACGATGGCGTATTCCAAACACTCCTCACGCACCACGCAGGCCCGGCAGACCTCCTTGGCTTCCCTCGTGGATGCCCCCCGCTCCGGGAAGAACAGATCGGGGTCTACTCCAAGGCAATTGGCCAGAGCTTGCCAAGCCCGACCATCGTCGCCTGTCTCCGAATGCTTCGCAGTTGTCTCCACCAGTCTCATAGCACCCCTCCTGGATTGCTCGGTCGCGGAAACGACTCGCTTGTAATTTCAACAACGTAACTCTGACAGGAATTCGTTACAAATGCAAGAGGAATTTTTGCCGGTTTAGGGGAATCTCAGTGGCGGCGGCCGCCCAGCAGCTTTCGCTTGTGCTCCACAAAATCCACCAGCACGTAGTCGCCCAGTGTCTCCGGGGTGGTGAAGAAGGCCCGGCCGCCGTTCATTTTGGAGATCTGCTCGATGAAGTTGGTGAGATAAGAGGTGGCGTCGAGCATGAACGTGTTTATGCGGATGCCTTCCCGAGTAGCCCGCATGACCTGTTCCAGGGTCTTGTCCACTGTTTCCCGAGCCGGCGGGTAAGAGAAGAATGGCCTCCCCTGCTCGTCCACATGGGCAGTGGGCTCGCCGTCGGTAACCATGATTATCTGCTTGGTTCCGTTGTGCCGGGCCAGCATCTGCCGAGCCAGCATGAAGCCATGCTGCATGTTGGTGCCGTAAACGAAGTCCCACGACACCTCGGGCAGCTGCTCGGGTTTGACCTCCCGGGCGATCTCGCTGAACCCCACGATGCCCAAGAAATCTCGGGGATACTGCGAGCTGATCAGCGAGTGAAGGGCCATGGCCACCTTTTTGGCGGGCAAGAAGTTGTCCCTCATGGGCATCGACAGTGACAGATCGAGCATCAAGACAGTGGCCGAGCGCACGATGTTCTCGGTGCGCTCCACCTCGAAGTCCTCCGGCGACAGCTCCACTGGGGTGCCGCCCCCAGTGCGCTGGATGGCATTGCGAATGGTCCGCTCGATGTCGAGATTGAAGGGGTCGCCGAACTCATAGGGCTTGGTGTGGTACTCACGTTCGTGCCCCCCGCCGAACATCTCCATGGCGTGCTGGCCCACCCGGTCTTGCTGAAGCTTCTTGAACAGGTCGGAGAGGGCGTTTTGGCCGATCCGGCGGATGGCCCGGGGGGTGAGCTCCAAGCGGCCCTCGCGGTTCTCTATCAACCCGGCCTCTTCCAGCAGCTTGGCCAGATCGGCCATCTGCTCCAGGCTCTGGGCCGCCTCGTCGCCCAGCAGCTCGCGGGCTCTGTCGATGTCCACCTCGGCCAGCGCGCCGGGATTGTTGGCCGAGCGCAGCAGGTTGTCGAGCTGGTCCAGGTCACCCAGCTCCTGCATCATCTGGGCGGCCGAGGCGAAGTCGAGGGGATCGGCGCCGCTGAAGTCGTACGACCGGTCCCAGCCCGCATCGGGGAACATGGTTTGGAGATTCTGCGACAGCTGGTCTACCTGCCAGCGCAGGTCCATGTCCTGCAATAGCTGCTCGGCCAAGCCCTGGAGCTGCGCCCGCTGCTCGGGCGTCATCGACGCCATCATCGCCGACATTGCCGCCATGCGCCGGGCCATCACCTCCAGCAGCTCGGTCAGCGTGCGGGGGTTCTCGGGGAAGAAGTCGCCGAAGCGCTCCATGAAGCTGTCGAAGTCGGATTGGAGGCGCTCGTCCAGCATCCGGTTGCGCTCAGTGGGATCGGTGACGTCGGCGGGAAGCTGGTCATCGGCCATCTGGCGCTTCTCCAGCAGGCTGTTCAGCTCGGCCATCATGTCCTTGGCTCGGGCCAAGTCCTCAGGCGAGAGGTTGTTCATGCCGTCGGTCATCTGGTTGACGTAGTTCTGCATGAGCTGTTGGCGGAGCTGCTCCACCAGTTCGTCAAACCGCTGCTGGGCTTCCGAAGAGGTGAACTGGTAGTTCTCTAGTTCTTTGATCTGGCCGGCCAGATCAGGGGGCAGCATGTCGAGCTGGAACCGGCGCTGGTCCACTGTCTCGTTGGTGATGGCCGCGCGGCGCTCGTCGCCCGATTCGGCCGCTGAGGCAGCCAGATCGTCGAGGGCGTCGCGTTCCATGTCGATCACGTCGCGCAGCTCCTGGGCGATGTCGTCGTACACCCCGCCAAGGTCGTGCTGCTCCAGCTGCTCCTGACGGCGGCGGCGGAGCTGCTCCATCATCTCCCGCAGGCCCTGCACCCGCTGACCGTCGGCGTCGAAGCCCTGCTGGAGAAGCCTCCGAAGGGCGGCGTTCACATCACCGTGGTAGAGCAGATCGTCATTCATCTGCGAGAACAGGTCGGAAGTGGTGAATTCAAACCCGGTCTGGCTGCCGTCCCAGCGGGAGTACGCCACCCGGTGAGCGGAACGACGGCGGGCCCTTCGCCACCTCCGAAGCATCCCGTCAACCTACTCTGAACGAAGTGGCCAGCAGCAGCGATAGCGCATTTGCTTGGGGGTGGACCTCAGACTCAGTGGCGCTGGAAGGAGTGGCGGCCGCGGCCGACTGGTCGGTGTGGGAGCGGGAC
>VYDF01000161.1 GCA_009843565.1 Acidimicrobiia bacterium
TCCCCTAAACAAACATAAACCACCCTAAATCCACCTCTTGCCCTATACTTGATAATGTCGCTTTTATTGGTGTGCGCCCCTGGGTCGACCCCCCTCCGGCCCAGGGGCGCGACGCGTCAGGCCAGCAATCAAAGGCGGTACTGGATTCCTGCCGCAAAGGGCGTTGGGAAATGTGCGGCTAGAAGTCTTCGTCGAAGGCGACGTCGCCCTCCACGCCCACCTGGTACGAGGCCACGGTGCGCTCGAAGAAGTTGGTCAGCTCCTGAACGTCCTGGAGCTCCATAAACGAGAACGGGTTCTTAGATCCGAACTGCTTGGGCAATCCCAGCTGGGTCAGGCGCTGGTCGGCCACAAACTCCAGATAACGGCGGGTGTCGGCCACAGACATACCGGGTACGCCTTGGCCCAGTAGATCTTGGGCAAACTGGTACTCGCAGTCCACCGCCTCGCAGATCATGGTGGTGACCTGCTCGCTGAGCTCGGCGTCGAACAGATCGGGTTCCTCAGCCCTCACGGTATTGACTACCTCCAAGGCGAAGTTCATGTGGCAGCTCTCGTCGCGGAACACCCAGTTGGTGCCCGCGGCCAGCCCGTTCAACAGCCCCTTGGAGCGCAGGAAGTACACGTAGGCGAACGCCGCGAAGAAGAACAGGCCCTCGATGCAGGTGGCGAAGCAGATCAGGTTCAACAGGAACTGGCGCCGTTGCTGGGGGGTGTCGCACTGGTCGATATCGTCCATCGAGTTCATCCACCGGAAGCAGAACTCGGCCTTTTTGCGGATGGAGGGAATGTTGTCGATGGCTGCGAACGCGGCCTCCCGCTCGTCGAGGTCGGGAATGTAGTTGTCGAGCAGGGTCAGGTAGAACTGGACGTGCAGAGCCTCTTCGTAGAGCTGCCGGGACAGATACATCCGGGCCTCGGGGGCGTTGACGTGGCGATACAGGTTCAGCACCAGGTTGTTGGCCACAATGGAGTCGCCGGTGGCGAAGAAAGCAACCAGCCGATTGACCAGATGCTTCTCGGCTGGCAGCAGGGTGCGCTCCAAATCGACCAGGTCATCGGAGAAGTCGATCTCATCCACCGTCCAGGTGTTCTTGATGGCGTCGCGGTACATGTCGTAGAACTGCGGATAGCGCATGGGGCGAAGCGTCAGCTTGAAGCCGGGATCGAGGATGCGCCCCGGGGCCGGTGTAGTCGCAGGGGTGGGAGCCGACGGCTCCAGCGTCGGACTGTGGGTCAGGTCTTGTTCTACGAAGGGGGTTTCTGCCAAAGCCATTATTCGCAGGCCTCACAGGTCTCGGGGTTTTCCAGTGAACAGGCCACCGCATCGGCATCGGGCACCGGGACAGCATCGGGTGAGGGGGTGCTGGTAGTGGTCTGGTTGATTCGGGTGGCTGGTCGGGACCGCAGGTAGTAGGTGGTTTTCAGCCCTGCTTTCCAGGCATGCAAATACATGGAGCTGAGCTTGCCGATGGTGGGCGACTCCATGAACAGGTTCAGTGATTGGGACTGGTCGATGAAGGCACCCCGGTCGGCGGCCATGTCGATTAGGGAGCGCTGGGGGAGCTCCCATGCGGTGCGGTAGACCGCCTTGAGGTTGTCGGGCATGCGGTCGATGTCGGCCACCGAGCCCTCCGAGCGCTTCACGTCGGCGATCATCTGCTCGTCCCACAAGCCCAGCCCTTGGAGATCGCGCACCAAATAGCGGTTGATCTGCAAGAACTCCCCGGAGAGGGTCTCCCGCTTGAACAGGTTGGACACCTGGGGTTCGATGCACTCGTAGCACCCGGCGATGGAGGCGATGGTGGCAGTGGGGGCAATGGCAATGAGCAGGGAGTTGCGCAGACCGTGCTCGGCGATACGGTCTCGCAACGTCTGCCACCGGTCCGGATCGGAGGACTCTTGGTCCCACAGGTCGAACTGGAGCTGGCCGCTGGCCGCCCTGGTCTCGGCGAACGCGGGATGGGGCCCGTGCTTTTCGGCCAGCTCGGTGGAGGCCCACAGTGCGTTGAAGTAGATCTCCTCCGAGATGCGAGCCGACATTTGGCGGGCCTCGTCGCTGTCGAAGGGCATAGCCAGATGGAAGAACACATCTTGGAGGCCCATCAGGCCCAGACCCACCGGTCGCCATTTGGCGTTGGAATTGGCCGCCTCGGGGGTGGGGTAGAAGTTGATGTCGATCACTCGGTCCAAGAAGGGCACCACGGAGCGGACCACCTCGCCTAGGCGCTCGAAGTCCATCTCGCCCTGCTCGGTGTCGACGAAGGCTCCGAGGTTGACCGACCCCAGGTTGCACACCGCGGTCTCATCGGCGCTGGTTATCTCGATGATCTCGGTACACAGGTTGGACAGATGTACGGTGCGGCCTTCTTGCCCGGTTTGGTTGCAGCGCAGGTTGGAGGCGTCTTTGAAGGTCATCCAGCCGTTGCCGGTTTGGGCCAGGCATCGCATCATGCGGCTGTAGAGCTGGCGGGCGGGAAGTTGATACTCGTACAGCTTCTCGCGTTCAGCCTCCTCGTAGGCCTCCCGGAACTCGTCGCCGTACAGGTCGGTGAAGTGGGGGACCTTCTTGGGGTCGAACAGCGACCACTGCCAGTCTTTTTCCACCCGCTCCATGAACAGGTCGGGGACCCAGTTGGCCAGATTGAGGTTGTGGGCCCGGCGGTTGTGGTCGCCGGTGTTCTCCTTGAGCTCCAGGAAATCCTCGATGTCGGCGTGCCAGCTCTCCAGATACACGCAGGCCGCTCCCTTGCGCTTGCCCCCCTGGTTGACTGCGGCCACCGAGCTGTCCAGGGTCTTTAGCCACGGCACGATGCCGTTGGACAGTCCGTTGGTGCCCCGGATGAGCGATCCCTTTGAGCGGATGCGGTGCCAGGCCACGCCGATGCCGCCGGCGAACTTGGACAGCCGGGCGATGTCTGTGTAGCGCTCGTAAATGCCCTCCAGGCTGTCCTCGGGGGAGTCGAGCAGGTAGCACGAAGACATTTGCGGGTGGGCGGTGCCCGAGTTGAACAGGGTGGGGCTTGAGGGCAGGTAGGCCAGCGAGCTCATCAGGTCGTAGAAGGCGATGGCCTCATCGGCGTCCACCGACAAGCCGCAGGCCACCCGCAAGAAGAAGTATTGGGGGGTCTCGATTACTTGGCGGGTGTCGGGGTGGCGCAGGAGGTAGCGGTCGTACACCGTGCGCAGGCCGAAGAACTCGAAGTTCCGGTCGCGCAGCGAGCTGATTGACGCGTTCAGCGCCGGGGCGTGGGTTTCGGCGAAAGCGGCCGTCTCATCGCTGATAAGGCCCAGGCTGTGGCCTGCTTTGATCGACTCGGTGAACCAGGGGATGTTCTGGTTGCGTACCTCTTTGTCGATGCAGGTGGACAGGAGGCGGGCGGCCAGCTTGGAGTAGTTGGGCTCGGTGACGATCAGCCCGGCGGCGGTGCGGATGGACAGCTCATCCAATTCCCGGGTGGTGGCCCCGTCGGCCAAGGCGGAAATAGTCCGGGTGGCCACCCGCATCGGATCGACTCCCACCAGTCCCTCGGCGCAGCGGGCCACTGCGTTGACGATCTTGTTGACGTCGACCGGCTCCAACTCGCCATTGCGCTTGCGCACCCGCATCCCGGTAGCGCTGACCCCATCCTGGTCGGCGTGGGCACCATTTGTGCTTACTGCGGCCAGTGGCTCCTGTATGAGTGTCATCAGTCCCCCCTGAGAACGAGGTTTTAGCGGTCAGCGCCAAGTCCTCAAAGTGTAATTACATGGGGAAAATTACGCAATAGTCATTGTGTCTTAGGTCTGTGACCAGGAACTTTGGAATGCGGCTGGGAATGAGAGGGTGTAAAGGCGCGCGCGGACTAGGCGTCCCGAACGGTCAATTCGGTGGCTTTGAGCGCAGCCCAACACCTCGACCCGGCACTCAGGCCGAGCTCGCTTGCGGCCTGGGGCGTGACCCACACGTGGCAAGGCGCCGGAGCCCCCAACAGCACCCGTACTCGGTCGCCCTCGGGCTGGATGCGGGCCACCTCCGACTCCCAGGTGTTGCGGGCGCTGGTATGGGGTTGGGCCGTCGACAAGGTGACGGCCGCGGGAGAGAAAGTGACCAATACCGGCCCGGTCATGGGCGTGGCCGTGGTCAGGGACAGCCCGCAATCGAGGGCTACTTCAGTGCCGGCGGCGTGCCCGGCGAGCAGATTGATGTCGAGCAGACCAGCGGTCCACGGGGTTCGGGGATCGGCAGCCACCGCCTCTGGGGTGCCGGCCTGCACGATCTCACCGCCCTCCATCACCAGGAGCTGATCGGCCAGCACCCTGGTTTCCACCGGGTCGTGGGTGATCAGCACCCGAGTAGCCTGAATGTCGGCCAGCAGGTGGCGCACGTCGGTGCGGGTCTCGGCATCGAGCGAGGCCAAGGATTCGTCGAGCAGCAAGACTTCTGGCTGGCAGGCCGCGGCCCGGGCCAGGCCTACCCGCTGCGCCTGACCGCCGGAGAGCTGGGCGGGGCGCAAGTGGGCCAAGTCGGCCAGGCCGAGCTTGTGCAGCCAACCTTCGGCTTGCTGGCGGGCTAAGCGCGTGCCCAGCCCCGAGCAGCGAGGACCGAACGCCACGTTGTCCACCACGCTGAGGTGGGGAAATAGCAGGTTGTGCTGGCTGTGCAGGGCGATAGGGCGCCGGTCGGGGGGAAGGTGGATGCCCTGGGCAGAATCGTCGACCACCTGGCCGGCCAGCACGACCTTTCCCTGTCGCAGTGGGATCAGCCCGGCCAGGGCATGGATCAAGGTGGTCTTGCCCGCTCCGTTGGGTCCGACGATGGCGGTACAGCTCCCTGTGGGCGCGTTGAGCTCGGCGTGGATGGAGAAACCTCCTGCAGCGGCGTGGATCTCGGCCTGGATGCTCATGACGGCGACGTCTCCGGGGAGCCTTCCGGTTGGCGGGCACGGGGGGCGATCCAGCGGTGGCGCAAGCCGATGAGGATGAGCAGCGACACCCCGATGAGCAGCACCGACATGGCGATGGCCGCCTCGGGTTGCCCGGCTTCGTTGGCCTGGGCGATGGCCAGCGGCAGGGTGCGGGTGCGGCCTGGATGGTTGCCGGCGAAGGTGATGGTGGCTCCGAACTCGCCCAGGGCTCGGGCCCACGACAGCGTGGCTCCCGCGGCCAGCGACGGGGCCAGCAGCGGCAGCGTGATCCGGCGCAGTACGGTCCAACGCCCTGCCCCCAAGGTGGAGGCGGCCGACTCCAGCCTGGAGTCCAGTTGGCGCAGCCCGGCCTCGGCGGTGATCACGAAGAACGGCATGGACACGAAGGCGGCGGCGATCACCGCTCCCGCGGTGGTGCCGATGAGGGTGTCAAGGCCGAACCAGTTGTGCAGGGCCCGGCCGACGAGGCCCCGGCGACCGAGGGCGAAGAACAGGGCGATGCCACCCACCACCGGGGGAAGCACCATGGGCAATAGCACCACGGCTCGCACCAGCGCCCGGCCTCTGAACGACAGGCGGGCGAGCACCCAGGCCAGAGGCAGCCCCAGCACCACCGACACCCCCGCTGCCAATAGCGACACCACCACCGACACTCGGAGGGCCTCCAGGGTGGCGGTTTCGCCCAGGGTTGTGCCCAGCGATGACCACGGTGTCCGCTGCAAGAGGCCGACCAGGGGAAGCGCCAGCACGGCCACCGCGATGATGGCCATCACCAGAATGGCAATTGGCGGTCGGCGGTGCGGCCTCTTGGTGGTGAAACGGCCGGTCATGGGGAATCGAATCCGTGGATCCAGAGGATGCGGAAGCCGTCAGGGCCAAGGACAAAGTCCACAAAATCGGTGGCAACTTCCCGATCGCTGACTGTGGCCACTGGGTAGTCATTGAACCGAATCTGGGGACCGAGGGGCACTGCCAGCACCTTGTCGCTTCCGACAGCCACGTCGGAGGCGTAAACCAACCCGGCGTCGACCTCGCCCAGCATCACCTTGGTGAGCACGGCCCGCACGCTGGCCTCCTCGGTATCGGCGTCGATGTCCACCCCAGCATCGTCTAGCACGGTCTCGGCCAAGGCACCGCAGGGGACCTCGGGAGCGCACACCGCGACCACGAGTTCGTCGTCGACCAGATCTGCCAATTCCGTGACATCGCCAGGGTTGTCAGCCGGGACCACCAAGGCCAGCCGGTTGCGGGCGAACAACACCGGAGGTGCGGAGGTGCGTCCGGCGTCGACCACCCGGGCCATATTGGCGATGTCGGCCGATGCGAACACATCGGCTCGGGCACCGGCGCTGATCTGGGCGGCCAGCCGAGCGCTGCCCGCGAAGCTGAGCTTCACGTCGACGCCGGGATTGGCGGCCTCGAATTCCTCGGCCAGGTCTTCGAACGCCTCCGACAGCGATGCCGCCGCATACACGGTCACAATCGTGCCATCATCGCCACCACAGCCCGCCGATATCCAGGCCAGAACCCCGGCTAGCAAACCGAGGCCCAGTGTGCGCATGTCAGGCCGCGGACTCGGTTTCCAGCTCCGCGGTCACCGACAGCTCCGCACCCACCGCGACGAGCAGCTCTCGGCACCTACCGGCGTCGGCCACGTCGTCGACCACCTGCTCCAAGAGGGCCAGCCGCTCGGCGGTGTCGGTGACGGTGGCGGTGGTGACCACGGTGGCCAAGCGCACCTTGGCGTCGCTTTTGATGCGGCGGATCTCCCGCAAGGCGTCGGCTGCCACTGCGGCGGCCTCGGGGTTCACGTCGCCGGCCGCGGCCCGAAGTTCTGCCCCGGCGGGCCAGGCGGCTCGGTGGACCGAGCCCTGTTGCCACCAAGACCACACCTCTTCGGTGACATAGGGCAGGAAGGGGGCGAACAGCTTGAGGTAGGCGGTGAGGGCGGTCTCCAGGGTGTAGCGGGCCGACTCGCCCGCGGGCCCGCCCCGGCCGCCGTAGGCCCGGTTCTTCACCAGCTCCAGATAGTCATCGGTGAACGACCAGAACGACGCCTCGGTGCTCTCCAGGGCTCGGGCGTAGTCGCCTTTGTCGAAGGCGGCGGTGGCGTCGTCGATGAGGTCGGCCAAATGAGAGAGCAGAGCCCGGTCGAGGGTATCGGTGGCCTGGGCATTGCTGGCGGGCTCTTGGCCGAGCACGAATCGGCTGGCGTTGAGGATCTTCACCGCCAAGCGCCGCCCCACCTTCATCTGGCCTTCCTCGAAGGCGGTGTCGGTGCCGGGTCGTCCCGACGACGCCCAGTAGCGGAGGGCGTCGGCGCCGAAGGCCTCTAGGGTGTCCATAGGGGTGACCACGTTGCCCTTCGACTTGGACATCTTCTTGCGGTCGGGGTCGAGCACCCAGCCGGAGATGGCCGCGGTGGACCACGGCAGCCCGTCGTGCTCGAAGTGGGCCCGGGTCACGGTGGCAAACAGCCAGGTGCGGATGATCTCGTGGGCCTGGGGACGGAGATCCATGGGGAAGGTGCGCTCGAACAGGTCGGGGTCGTCCTCCCAGTAGCAGGCGA
>VYDF01000068.1 GCA_009843565.1 Acidimicrobiia bacterium
TTCACCGTCTCCCCCGACCAGATCAGCCGCATCACCTCCAGGCTCTCGTCGAACAGGGCATTGCGCTGATCGAAGTCCACCCCCACTGCGTCGAATTCCGACTCCAGGTATCCCACCCCCGCCCCGAGGATGACCCGGCCGCCGCTGAGCCGGTCGAGGGTAGCCACGGTCTTGGCCAAGATGGCCGGGTTGCGATAAGGCAGCGGGGTCAGGTTGGTTAGCAAACGCAGCTGATTGGTGGCCCCGGCGGCCACTGCCAGGGCCACAAAGGGGTCGAGGGCATCGTGGCCGCCACTGGCCAGCCACCGGTCGCTGGGCAGCGGGTGCTCGGTCAGCGAGCAGGAGTCGAACCCGGCCGACTCGGCGGCCTGGGCGAATTCCGCTATGGCCTCCGCGGTCAAAAAATCGGGGTTTTGCGGATGGGCCATCAGGGGATAGCCGAAGCTGAATTTCACGCGCTGCTCCCTTCAATCGCGCCAAGGTGCAGCACGATAACCGGCAGAGAGCACCATCAGCTCAATGAATCAATGGTGCGATAACCGACGGGGTCTCCGCCGATCACAAGATCGGCGGAGACCCCAGTCAGCTCAATGAATCAATGGTGTCTGAGGTTGGCTACTCGCCGCCCTCTTTGACCTCGACGGTGCGCCGGGCGAAGTCGTTGCCGTACACGTCGTGGCCCGCAGCCTCCAGGTTGGCAATCGCCTCCTCGGCGATATCGGTGCGGAATGCACCGGCGTCGGGAGCTGCCTGGAGGATGCCCTGTGACGTGGCCACGTCGATGGTCTGGCCATACAGAGCTTGGTCCATGATCCCGACCCCACCAGGTGATGGCCAGATGAGGGCGTTGATCTCGTTCATCATCCACGCCTGGTGCGCTGGCCCGCCGAAGGGCGGGGAAGCGGCCACCACGATGTCGACGCACTCGTCAAAGTTGTCACGGCAGTGGATCCAACCACGCAGCGAAGCCTCTACGAAGCGCACCGCGATGTCGCGGTACTCAGCATCGGTCTCCAGCTTGTCGGCGTCGGCCCAAATGGCGTCTTGCAGCATGGCCGTGCCCACGTCGTTCCAGTCGATGACCGACAGGTCTTCGGGCTGGAACAGC
This sequence comes from Acidimicrobiia bacterium, assembly GCA_009843565.1. Taxonomy (GTDB): domain Bacteria; phylum Actinomycetota; class Acidimicrobiia; order Acidimicrobiales; family Bin134; genus Poriferisocius. The sequence continues at coordinate 1,109 of VYDF01000068.1, forward strand.
TCGCCGGTGTCGGGATTGATGGTCTCGAGCACCTGGGCGTACTCGTTGTAGATCATCGCCTGGGCGGCATCGATGTCGCCGTTGATCAGCGCGGTCATATTGAAGTCCTGCTGCACCAGGGTCACGTCGGACTGGGGATCGAGACCAACGCTGACGAGGCCAGCGAAGAGCTCGAACTCGTTTCCGAACCCCCAGTTCCCCACCAGCTTGCCTTCGAGGTCGGCCGGGCCGGTTATGCCGGCTTCAACGAACGACACCTGCAAGGTGCCGCTGCGCTGGAAGACCTGGGCAATGTTGGTGATGTTCAGGCCCTCTTCACGAGGCACGAGCCCGCGCGGCACCCAAGAGATGGCGAAATCGGCTGCCCCGGAGTCCAGGACCGTGGCCGGCACGATGTCGACAGCACCGTCGATGATGGTCACGTTCAAGCCAACGTCCTCGTAGAATCCGAGATCGCGGGCGGCGAAGAAACCGGCGAACTGCGACTGCGGAACCCACTGAAGCTGGAGCGATACGTCCTGCATCACCATGGGCTCAGGCTCGGGCTCGGGCTCGGGCTCCGGTGCAGGTGCCTCAGTGGCCGGCGCGGGGGCCTCCGTTGCCGGCGCGGGTGCAGGCTCGCTGACATCATCGTCGTCGTTGCCGCAGGATGCAGCCACGAGGCCGAAGGCAAGCAAGATGGCGAGCACACTCCAAAGAGTGCGTTTGTGGATGGTTCTTTTCTTCATGTAGCACCACTGATCCGCTGATCATTTCCTTTCTGATGGGGCGAATTGCCGGTAGGCAACCCGCGGTTAGCGGTCATTTGTCGTCACCGTGGGCTCGGATCAACGAGTGCCATGGCATGGCCACCCGTTCGAGCACAAGCACGGCGAAATACAGCACAGCCCCGATGGCGGTACCGGCCAGCACCGCAGCCCACGCCTCGTCGTATCGGGTAAGACCCGCCGATTGCGTGATCATCGGACCCAAGGCGTCTTGGCGGCCACCGAAGTACTCGGCGACGATCGCAGCAATGACGGCGAGCGATGTCGACAATTTCAATGCCGTGAAGAAGAACGGCATGGCGTTGGGAATCCGAACCTCGCGGGTGATGCGCGACCGGCTGGCCGCGTACGACTCCATGAGCTCGATCTGGCTTCGATCCACCTGGGTGAGACCCCTGGTGGTGTTGATGAAGATGGGGAAGAAGACGAGCGCTACCACGATGGCCTGGTTCGAACGAGGCGAGGTGAGTCCGAACCAGTTGTTGAAGATCGGCGCCAGGGCAATGATCGGTATGGCGTTGACCGCTACGGCCAGCGGCGTGATGGTCTCGTTCGCCGTCCGGAAACGAGTAACCAGCAATGCGGCGATAATACCAAGTACAATCCCGGCAATCAGGCCCGACACCACCACGAAGCCGGTGATGCGGACACCCTGATACACCTCATCCCAGTTCTCGATCAGTGCGCCGACGATCTCAGAGGGAGCGGGCAACACGAATCCGTCGGGGTTGAAAAGAGAGAGGACGCCCTGCCATAAGCCGAAGAGCACCACACCAGCCACGATGGGAGCGGAAAATCCCTTCAGCGCGTTCACCCTTCCACCTCCCTCAGAGCTATGCGCACCTCGGTGACCTTCTTGAAGAATGCGGGATCGTCTCGGGTGGCGGCGCTGCGGTCGCCGAGATCCACCCCGATGGTCGATGCGATCGTGCCGGGACGGGGCGACATCACCAAGACGCGGGTGGAGAGATACACCGCTTCGGGGATCGAGTGGGTGACAAAGACCACCGTGGTACCGGTCTCCTTCCAAATCCTCAGCAACTCGTCCTGCATGTGCTCGCGGGTCATTTCGTCGAGGGCCCCGAAGGGTTCGTCCATCAACAGCAGCGACGGGCTGAAGGCCAGCGCGCGGGCGATGGCCACCCGCTGCTGCATCCCGCCCGACAATTCCGACGGGTGGTGCTTGGCAAACTCGCTGAGCTTCACCAGTTCCAACATCTCGGCCGCTCGCCGCCGCCGATTGAGCCTCGGCCACCCCATCAACTCGAGCGGGAGCTCGATGTTCTTGGTTACCGTGCGCCAGTCGAACAGACCGGCCGTTTGGAAGGCCATGCCGTAGTCCCGGTCGAGCCGGGCCTGCTCTGCCGGCTTGGCGTTGACCTCCACCGAACCGGTGGATGGGGAGATCAACGACGCAATCAACCGCAACAGCGTGCTCTTGCCGCACCCGGACGGGCCGATGAGCGTAATGAATTCCCCTGGCTCAACAGCCAGATCGATCTCGGCCAGCGCTTCTACCTGATTGCTCCTTCCGGGGTTGAACACCTTGGTCGCCCCTTGGATGTCGATCACGTTCATGCCGTCGCTCCCCTGTTCTGGCGACCGACAACGAGCCGCTCCACCCCGGTCACCACCAGGAACACGAAAATTCCCAACACCGCGGCTCCCAATACGCTGGCAAACAGTCGGTCGGGGCCGGTCGTGTAGTTGAACGCCTCGCGCAAGATCCGCCGGCCGAGCCCGCCCTCGACCCCCGCGGAGATCTCACCCACGATGGCGCCCACGATGCTGGCCGTAGCGGCAATCTTGAGCGCAGCAAACAAGTACGGCAGCGACGCGGGAAGCCGCAGACGCCACAGCGTCTGCGACCAATTGGCGGCATACGACTCCATCAACTCTTGGTTCTCCGGTCGGGGCGACTGAAGTCCTCGCAGCCCATTGACCGCCACCGGGAAGAACGTGAGGTAGGTGGCGATGATGGAAACCGACATCCAGTCCTGCCACTCCCACGGGAATACATCGAAGTTCTTACGCCCCCAGATCACGATGATGGGCGCAATGGCGATGAGCGGAATGGTCTGGCTGGCGATCACATACGGGAGCAGGCCCTGTTCGAGCCGGCGCCACTGGGCCAGAGCCAAGGCAATGGCCATGCCGATCACCAAGCCCACCACGAAGCCGGCAAAGGCCTCCCGCAGGGTGAAGAGGGCCTCGTCGAACAGGATCTTCACGTAGATCTGGTCTTGGCCCCCGGGGGTCTCCCCGAACTGGCCGAAGATCTCGCTTACCGGGGGCATGTTCAGGTCGTCGGTGCGAGGCAGAACCGACCCCACCACCGCCCAGTCGTGCTGGCGGTCGTCGATGGCCTGGCCAAACGCCTTGTAGCCGGTGTACAGCCCGGCCAGCAGGGCCAAGAACAACGCGAAGGTCACCGTCTGGCGGATGATGCGCACGATGGCGTCGCGGCGTTCCTCTTGGGCCGCCTGCTGCTTGAGACGGTGCTCGCGAACGAGGGGATCTTCCGTCTCGGCCCCAATGACCTTCTCGGCCCCAGCGTCGATCTTCGGCATGCTGTTTCGCCCCTAACTGCCCATCGCCGGGATGATCCGCTGGCCGTATGCGTTGAGGGTTTCGTCCTTTTGATCGTGCATGAGGTAGATGGCGAATTGGTCGACGCCCATAGATTCGAGCTCCCGCAGCCGGGCCAGGTGGGCATCCTCGTCGCCGAGAATGCAGAAGCGGTCGATGATCTCGTCGGGGACGAAGTCGGTGTGGTCATGTCCCGCTTTGCCGTGCCCGCTGTAGTCGTAGCCCTCCCGGCCGGCGATGTAGTCGGTGAGCGCTTGGGGCACGCCTGCGCCCTGGTCGCCGTACCGGCCCACCAGGTCGGCCACGTGATTGCCCACCATGCCGCCGAACCACCGGCATTGCTCACGCTGGTGCTCGATGTTGTCGCCCACATAGGCAGGGGCGGCCACGCAGATGTAGAGGCTGTCGGGATCGCGGCCCGCCTCTTCCGCGGCCCGGCGGACGGCGGAGATGGTCCACTCGGCGATCGCGGGATCAGCCAGCTGAAGGATGAACCCATCCGACTCGCTGCCGCAGAGATGGAGCGCCTTGGGCCCATACGCCGCCATCAGCACCTTGATCTCCGACTCCCCCGCCCAGGGGAAGTGCTGCTGGGTGTCGTTGTAGAGGGTCTTGCGCCCTTCGGCCAGGTCCTTGATTACTCGCATGGCCTCGCTCAAGGTGGCGAGGCTGCGGGGTTTGTGGCCGATGACCCGCATGGCGGAGTCGCCCCGGCCGATTCCGCACACGGTGCGGTTGCCGAACATGTCGTTCAGGGTGGCGAAGAGCGACGCGGTGACCGTCCAATCCCTGGTACCGGGGTTGGTGACCATGGGCCCGACGACCATGCGGTTGGTGGCCGAGAGCATCTGGCTGTAGATCACATAGGGTTCTTGCCACAGAACGTGGCTGTCGAAGGTCCAGCCGTAGTTGAAGCCGAGCGTCTCGGCCTGTTTGGCCAACTCGACCACCCTCCATGCCGGAGGATCGGTTTGAAGAACAACTCCGAAATCCATCGCTACCTCCTCATCCCATGGCGCGGGCCAGATTCCTCACTCATTGGTCGGAAACCCCAGGTCAACTGAGCTGGTGGCCGGATCGGGCCACCGGGCGGTCATGACTTTGGGCTTGGTATAGAAGCGGATTCCCTCGGGGCCGTACATAGTGGTGTCGCCGAAGAGCGAGTCCTTCCAGCCCCCGAACGAGTGGTAGCCCACTGGCACGGGAATGGGGACGTTAATGCCCACCATTCCCGCATCGGCGTCCTCCTGGAACTGGCGGGCCGCCCCGCCGTCCCGAGTGAAGATGGCGGCCCCATTGCCCCACGGGTTGTCGGCGATGAGCTGAACCGCCTCTGCATAGGTATCGCACCGCACCACGCTGAGAACAGGACCGAAGATCTCGTCCCGGTAGGCGTCCATGTCGGTGGTCACGTTGTCCAGCAGCGACACCCCCAGGAAGAAGCCGTCGTTTTCGAACCGGGTATCGCGCCCATCGACCACCACGGTCGCCCCCTGCTCGGCGGCGGAGCCGATGTAGCCGGCAACCCGGTCGCGGTGCTCGCGGGTGATCAACGGCCCCATGTCCGAAGCCGAATCGGTGCCATCGCCGATGACCAGCTTCTCCATGCGGACTTTGATCGCATCCACCAGGGAATCGGCCACATCGCCCACCGCGGCCACCACCGAGATCGCCATGCAGCGCTCCCCGGCCGACCCGTAGGCCGCCGATACCGCCGAGTCGGCCGCCAGTTCGACGTCGGCATCGGGCAAGACCACCATATGGTTCTTGGCCCCACCCAGAGCCTGCACCCGCTTCCCGTGCGAAGTGCCGGTGGTGTAGACGTAGCGGGCGATCGGCGTGGACCCCACAAAGCTGACCGCTCTCACCTCGGGGTGCTCGAGCAGCCGGTCAACCGCCACCTTGTCGCCATTGACCAGGTTGAGCACACCGGGCGGGAAGCCCGCCTGCTGGAACAGCTCGGCGATGAACATCGGGGCCGACGGATCGCGCTCCGACGGCTTGAGCACAAACGTGTTCCCGCAGGCGATGGCGTTGGGCGCCATCCACATCGGAACCATGGCCGGGAAGTTGAACGGCGTGATCCCGGCCACCACCCCGAGCGGACGGCGCACCGTGTATACGTCGATTCCGGTGGAGGCCATCTCGTTGTGGCTTCCCTTGAGATGCTCGGCCAAACCGCAGGCGTATTCGATGTTGTCGATGGCCCGGGCCACCTCGCCCATGGCATCGGCGTGGACCTTGCCGTGCTCGGCAGTGAGGCGCTTGGCGATCTCGGTGGCGTTGTCCACCACCAAGTTCCGAAAGGCGAACATCAAGGTAGTTCGTCGGGCAACCGAGACATTGCCCCACTCTTCGAACGCGGCCTGAGCCGAAGCCACCGCGGTGTCCACCTCGGCGGATGACGCCAGCGAGAGCTGGCCAGTCTGCTCTCCGGTGGCCGGGTTGAAGACCGGCGATTTCCGGCCCGATGTGCCGGCTATGAGCTGGCCGTCGATTAAATGATGGATTTGCTGCATTCCCCCTCCGTTAATCCAAGTTCTAAATCAAATAGGAGCTGAGACCGCGGCGCTGGTATTGGCCGTGGCCCATGGAGCCCAAGTACTGGTTGTCGTCGATGATGACCCGGCCCCTTGACAGCACGGTGTCCACATGGCCGCCGACTTGGATTCCCTCATAAGCCGAGTGGTCGATGTTCATGTGGTGGTTGTCCACGCTGATGGTCCAGGTTGCCTGGGGGTCGTAGATCACGACATCGGCGTCAGATCCGGGCTGGATGATGCCCTTGCGGGGGTAGAGGCCCATCATGCGGGCCGGGGTCGTGGAGCACAGCTCCACCCAGCGGGGCAGGGTGATCTCCCCGGTGGCCACGCCCTGATAGATCAGGTCCATCCGGTGCTCGACGGTGCCGAGGCCGTTGGGAATGGCCCGGAAGTCGCCCACGCCCAACTCCTTCTGCTCCTTCATGCAGAACGGGCAGTGGTCGGTGGACACCACG
>VYDF01000107.1 GCA_009843565.1 Acidimicrobiia bacterium
TCCGGCTGCTGGTGGCCCTCAGCTCCGACGGCCACTGGCTTCAGTTCTCCCAGGTTTCGCCCCACCTGTTCGCCGCGTTCCTGCGGGTACTGGAGCTGGACTGGATGCTCGACCATGACGAATGGTCGGCCGTCCCCGAATTCGACGACCGAGAACGCCGTCTCCAGCTATGGGAGCAGATGCTGACCGCGGTGCGGTCCAAGACACTGGCTGAGTGGAGGGAGCTCTTCGACGAGGAACCGGACGTGTGGGCCGAGGTTTTTCGCCGCGGCGACGAACTGCTCGACCACCCCCAGATCGTTCACGACCAAAGGGTCATCTGCATTGACGACCCGGCACTCGGCCTGGTGCGCCAGCCCGGGCCTTTGGTTACCGGAGCTGCGAGTGGCAGTGGCCCCAGCCAGCCAGCGCCCAACCTGGGGAGCGACAAGGTGACCGCTTCTTGGAATGACGCGCCCCGGAAACCCTCACGCACCTCTGCGGCGACACGCGAAAGAGACGGGGCTGAGCCGCTTGCCGGAGTAACCGTCCTCGAGCTGGGCACCTACTACGCGGCTCCCTTCGCCGGCGCCCTCTTGGCCGACTACGGCGCCCGCGTCATCAAGGTGGAGTCCCTGCAAGGCGAGCCGATGCGGACGATCATGGGCTTCCCCGAGTCGGGCGCGGCCAAGTCTCTCCAGGGCAAACAGAGCATCGCCTTGGACCTCGCCTCCGACGAGGGAGGGGCCATCGTCCGCCAGCTCGCCGCTGGCGCCGACATCGTGATGCAGAGCTATCGGGCCGGGGTGGCCGCCCGCCTCGGTGTTGACGCTGCCACCTTGCACGCCGTCAACCCGGGGCTGGTCTACGTCAACTCGCCCGGATACGGCGAGGGCGGGCCCTGCGGGCATCGGCCGGCCTTCGCCCCCACCATCGGCGCGGGCGCCGGGGCCGGATGGCGCAATGTGGGCCCCTCGGTGGCCGATTCCGACCAGCTCGACCTCGAGGGCGTCAAAGAGGCCTCGCTCCGGTTGGGCATGGCCACCCAGGTGGGCGGCAACGCCGACGGGTGCTCCGCCGTGGTGGTGGGCAGCGCCATGCTCGCGGGCCTGCTCGGCGTCCGTCGAAACCCCAGCGCAGCAGCGGGCACGACGTTGGCCACCTCGATGCTGACCTCCATGGCCCACGTGCTCTGCGAAGACTGCGTGGACTACGAGGGCCGTCCGCCCACCCCGACGGCCGATTCGCAGCTCTACGGGCTGTCGGCCGACTACCGGCTCTACCGGGCCGCTACAGGTTGGGTTTTCTTGGCCGCACCCAGCGACCATGAGTGGCAGCGGCTAGCAAATGCGTTGGAGGCAATAGGCGTGTGGGGAGGGCTGGCCTCAGACTCCCGATTCGCCGATTCGGCCTCGCGCTCCGCCCACGACGACGAACTGGCCGCCAAGCTTGAGGACATTTTCGCCGGCCGGGACGCGGCCGAATGGGAAAGCCTGCTCACAGCCGAGGGCGTCGGTTGCGTCGAAGTGGCGTTGGAGCCCTTCGAGTCTCTGCTGCTCGACGAGAGCGAGGACAGCTATGGGAAGGCGGCGGGGTTGATCGCCGAGGTCGAGCATCCCGCTCTGGGTATCCATCCCCGCCTCACTGCCCTTGCCCACCTGTCGCGGTCGCCGACCGTGCTGGGCCGGGGGTGCCTGTTGGGTGAGCACACCGACCAGATTCTCGCCGAGTTGGGCTACGGGTCTGACGACATCGCCCGACTGCACGCGGAAGGGATCGTCGATGGCTGATCCGACTTGGCTGCAGGGGCGGTCCGCAATCGTGGGCATCGGCTCTACCGCATATGGCCTCAGGGGTGAGTTCACCCAGCGGGGCGAGCTGTCATTGGCCGCCGAGGCTGTGGCGGCAGCCTGCGCCGACGCCGGAATCGCGCCCTCTGACATCGACGGATGGTCCTCCTACAGCATGGACAGCACCGAGCCCGGCGACCTCGCCCACGCCTTCGGCTCTCGGCCGGTGCGCTTGGCGTCGATGACCCATGGCGGCGGCGGAGCGGCCATGGGCGGGGCGTTTCTGCACGCGGCGATGGCGGTGGCCACCGGACAGGCCGACGCGTGCGTGGTGTACCGATCGATCTGCCAGGGAAAGCTGCCGTTCGGCCAGGCCATGGCCAAGGCCCCCCGCCTGCCGCCGGCGTTCAGCTGGGCCGCTCCCTACGGGCTCATGGCCCCGGGGCAGATGTTCGCGCTGGCCGCGGTGCGCCACATGCACCTCTACGGCACCACCGAGGAGCACTTCTGCCGAATCGCCGTCAACGCCCGGGAGATGGCCGCCAACAACCCGCAGGCCCGGTTCCGCGAGCCCCTCAGCGCCGACGAGTATTTCTCCATGCCCTACATCTACGAGCCGATGCGCCGTCCCGATATCTGCATGGAGTCCGACGTGGCCGTCGCCGTGGTCATCACCAGTGCAGAACGGGCCGCCGACCTCGACGTCGACCCTGTACACATCGCGGCGGCCTCCATCGGCGCGCCCCAGCGCTACGGACAGGGGCTGCTCGGCAGCTACAACATGCGCGACAGCGACTTCGCCTCCGCCGGCCAGCGCACCGTGGCCGCCGATGTGTACTCCAAGGCCGGCCTAGGCCCTGCCGACGTGGACGTGGCCCAGATCTACGACCACTTCAGCCCCCTGGTGCTGATGGGGCTGGAGGACTTCGGGTTCTGCGAGGCAGGCGAAGGCGGGCCGTTTGTCGCCGACGGCGGCATCGGCCTCAACGCCCTGCCCCTCAACACCGCGGGCGGCAATCTCGCCGAGGTCTACGCCCACGGCATGACCCAGGTAACCGAGGCCGTGCGCCAACTCCGGGGCACCGCAATCAACCAGGTGGCCGACGCCGAGGTCGCCCTGGTGGTCGGCGGAGCCGGACCCACCCCTACCAGCGCCCTGATTCTCACCCGAGGGGCGCCGTGAGTTCACAGATGCCGGGCCTTCCGGCCCCCGGACTGACACCGATCTCGGCGCCCTACTGGCGCGCCGCCGGCCAAGGGCGGCTCCTCATCCAGCGCTGCGCGGACTGCGGAACCCATCGCCATCCGCCCAGCCCAGCCTGCTACGCCTGCGGTTCACTGGCCTTCGACTGGGACGAGGTGGCCGGAACGGGACGGGTCTACTCCTTCGTGTGGACCCATCGGCCCGTCGTCGAGATCTTCGAGAACCTGGGGGTCTACAACGCGGCCGTGGTCGAACTCGACGGCACCCTCGGAGAGCCGGTACGCATCCTGAGCCGAGTCAACGACATCGACCGCGAGAGCCTCGTTGTGGGCCTCAAAGTGCGCGTCGACTTCGACCCTATCGACGACGAAATCGCACTCCCCGTGTTCGTGCCCCACCCCTAGCCCCATAGTCAGATCTCGGTGGCCCGCCAGCAGTACCAGGCCGCAACGCTGCGGTAGGGACGGAACTGATCGCCGAGCGGTTCTAGCTCCTCAGCAGAAGGAGCCTCGGTCCAGCCGTGGGCTAAGCAGTAGCCCTTGCGCACTCCGAAGTCGCCCACCGGCCACACATCCAGGCGGCGCAGTGAGAAGATCAAGAACATGTGGGCGGTCCAAGTGCCGATGCCCCAAACCTGGCTGAGCTGGTCGATCACCTCTTGATCGGACATCCGCCCAAGCCTGGCCAAGTCCAGAGAGCCCTGTTCGCAGTGAGCAGCCAAGTCGAGCATTGCCCTGGTCTTGGCCCCCGACAGTCCGGCGCCCCGAAGCGGCTCCTCCCCCAGCGCCAACACCGCACCCGGCGCCCACTCCGGCGCCTGCTCCCGTACCCGGCCCCAAATGGCCCCGGCTGCCTTGCCGGCCAGTTGCTGGTAGGCGATCTCGCGGCTCAGAATCTCAAACCGCTCCCCCACGGCGGGCTTGGGACCGAACCGGGGCGGTCCGAACCGGCTTACCAGCCCGGCCATCACCTCAGAGGCCTCGCTCAACGCAGCGCTGGCCTCGGTCAAGCTCACTCTGCCCACGCCAATGCTCCAAAAATGAACGGACCTGGGAACCGTGTTATCCCTCAGATGCCGCCTGAGACACCGGCTTCACGATCACCCGAGCGATGCGCCGGCCGGTAACCCGCTCCACCAGCAGCTCCCAGCCCTCCATCACCAGCGTCTCCCCCTCGTCGGGCACATGGCCCAGGGTGTTGAAAATCAAGCCGCCCACCGTGTCCCAGTCGCCATTGGGCAGCGGCGCTCCCAGCACGTCGCTCAGCTCGTCGATGGGCACCCGGCCGTTCACCCGCACCGTCCCGGGGGCCAGACGCTCAATCATGGGCTCCTCCACGTCGAACTCGTCGACGATCTCGCCCACCAACTCCTCGATGAGGTCTTCCAGGGTGACCACTCCCGCCGTTCCGCCGTATTCGTCCACCACGATGGCGATGTGGAATTTCTCTGCCTGCATCTCCCGCAGCAACAAGGAGATGCGCTTGGTCTCGGGCACGAAGTGGGGGGTGCGGGCCACGGCTGCGGCCCGAGAATCGGGACCCGCCTCCCTCTCGGCCCGCATCAGGTCCTTGGCGTGGACCACGCCCAAAACATCGTCGATCCCCCCGCCGTACACCGGCACCCGGCTGTAGCCGTGCTCGATGACGATGGCGATGGCCTCTCCCACCGTGTGCTGGTCGCTTATCGCCACCATGTCGGTGCGGGGCACCATCACCTCGCGGGCCACAGTATCGCCGAACTCGATGATCTGGCCGATCAGCTCCCGCTCCTCGGGTTCGATCGCGTCAGACGCCTCAGCCGCCTCAGCCATGGCCAGCAGCTCTTCCTCTGACACCTGTGGCGCCTCCCGCCGCCAGCTGGCCCGCAACAGCCGCCCCACCAGCCCGAATCGGCCGAGGACGCTCATCGCAATCCCGCCCCGGCCAACAGTTACCGCTCCCGCCCCTCCATGGCGACGGCATCGACGTCGTCAATGTGGTCGTAGCCCAGCAGGTGCAGGGTGCCGTGGACCACCAGCAGGGCCAATTCGTCTTCGACCGACTTGCCGCGGTCCGCGGCATTGGATGCGGCCACCGAGGGGCAGATCACAACGTCGCCCACCAGCCGAGGCTCATCGTCGGCCCGGGGGACATGGCCGTCGTCAACGCCAAAGGCCAGCACGTCGGTGGGGCGGTTGATCCCCCGATGCTCGGTGTTGAGTGCCGCCATCTGGTCAGCCGGCACGAAAGAGAGACCCACTTCCCAGGGGACTTCAACCTGCTCCTCAGCAAGCACCCGGCGCATCAATGCGGCCCAGCGCTGCTCATCCACTGTCAGGTCTTGCTGACGGTCGGAAACCACCACCGCTCGATCGAAGTCAGAGCTGCTGGGTTTGGGAACTCCGTCGCCGTCAGCCATCACTGCTGGGCCTGCTCGTAGGCATTCACGATGTCGGCCACAATGCGGTGGCGGACAACATCACGGGAACTGAGATGGACGAACGACAGTCCGTCGATGCCCCCCAAGATCTTCTCCAGGGAGTCCAGCCCGCTGCGGCCGCGGTCGACATCCACCTGGGTCACGTCGCCGGTGACCACGGCTTTGGAGCCGAATCCGATTCGAGTCAAGAACATCTTCATCTGCTCAGGAGTGGTGTTCTGGGCCTCGTCCAGAATGATAAAGCTGTCGTTGAGGGTCCGACCCCGCATGAAGGCCAGAGGAGCGATCTCGATAACCCCGCGGTCAACCAGCGACTGCACTTCCTCAACGTCGAGCATGTCATAGAGGGCGTCGTAGAGCGGGCGCAGATAGGGGTCGACCTTGGCGATCATGTCACCGGGCAAGAATCCCAGTCGCTCCCCCGCCTCCACTGCTGGCCGGGTGAGAATGATGCGCTCCACGGTGTGGGCCTTCAACTCTCCAACCGCCATGGCCACCGCCAGCCAGCTCTTCCCGGTACCGGCGGGGCCGATGCTGAACGTGATGATGTTGCCCCGCATGGCATCGACATAGCGTCGCTGGCCGGCTGATTGGGGCCGGATGACCCGGCCTCGGGCCGAACGCAGTACGTCGGTGTCCATTACCCCCGAAGGGCTCTCGTGTGCCTCCACCATCTTGATCGCCCGGCCCAGCGTACGGGAATCAAGCTGGTGGCCGCCCTGCACCAACAGGACCATCTCATCGAAGAGATCGGCTACTCGGTCGGCACTTTGGCCCGACACCGTTATCCGGTTGCCCCTAACGAAGATGTCGGCATCGGGGAACGACTGCTCGATCTGGCGAAGGTGCTGGTCGCGCTCACCCAACAGGGCTGCCATTAGCCCATTGCGCGGGATATCTATGGTGACCGGCGCTGCGGTGGTCATTCAGGAGTCAGAGTCTGCGTCGCCGCCATCACTCTCCCCACCGGCGCTGCCAGCGGGAACAGGATCGGGATACAGATGACCGAGTGTGCCGGGCTCGATGCGGCTGTGCTCGATGAATTCGTCCACGTCAGCCTGCTTGACCCGAATTACTCGGCCCATTCGGTAGGCGGGCAGTCCCCCCTCGTTGATGAACCGGTACAGCGTTCTCGTGGTGATCCCCAGCCGCTTGGCCGCGGTCTCGGTGTTCAACCACACAATCTGGGTATCGCTCATCTACCCACACTCTATCCCGTTCCCTCCATGTGTATCCCAAAAACTTGGATTTACTGGCCGGTCACACCGATTCGCTCGGCGGCGGAGGGTCGTTGGCGTGGCGCAGCATCTGCACTGCGCTGGCCATGAGCAAGATGGCAAACAAGATTCCCGAAAGCCGGGGACTGAGCGCACTGGCACCAAGGGCGCCGACAAAGGCCGAGGCCACCCCGGATGCACCGACAGCCAGCGCCGCCTTGGGTTCGATGTTGCCGGAACGGCGGTTCCGCAGCGTGCCGATGATGGAGGTGGGAAGGATTACCAGCAACGAGGTGCCTTTGGCCGTGGCATCCAGAAACCCAAACAGCAGGATCATGGCCGGGATCATGATCACGCCCCCGCCCACTCCCATGGTCCCCGACAGCAGCCCGGTGGCCAGACCGCAAGCCACATAGGCAACGGCCAATGCCGCCGTGATTTCGCTGTGGCCGTCGGTGTCGGGGGCCGCAGCCAGGAACCGAACCGCCGTGACGAGGAGCAGCAGGGCGAATCCGATGCGAAGTGACCTGATGGGAAGGTGATTGAGCAACGAGGTGCCCGCGGTGACCCCTACGGAGGATCCGGCGAATATCAGCAGCCCGGGCGCCCAGGCCACCGAACCCTCCAACAGGAACCCCCCGAGCGCGGAGGCGGAGATCAGCACCATCGCCCCCAGCGACGTGCCGTGGGCCCGGCGCTGTTCCATGCCCAACAACAGCACCAGACAGGGAACCATGAGGATTCCACCACCCACCCCAAACAGCCCGGACATAAAACCGGTGGCCACCCCAACCCCGACTTGCCCCCATTTCGAGCTGATCCCCCAATTC
>VYDF01000173.1 GCA_009843565.1 Acidimicrobiia bacterium
CAGTACCAGCGCTACGCCGAGACCCGGGTGGGCGAAATCGCCGCCGACTTGGGCGTGCACCCGGTGGATGCCATGTTGGACATCGCGGTGGCCGACAACCTGGCGGCCACGTTCTACGCCAGCGGATCGTTCAACAACCCGGACCATCTGGTCGACCTGCTGAACTACCAGTGGGCGCTGCCCGGAGTGTCCGACGGCGGCGCCCACACCCGCTTCTTGACGGCGGGGCGGTGGCCTACGGAACTGCTCATCAACGGGGTGCGCGACCGGGAGATCATCTCACTGGAGGACGCCCACTGGCGCATGGCCGGTCTGCCCGCTCAGTGCGCCGGGTTTACCGACCGGGGAACCCTGACCCCGGGCCAGGCCGCCGATGTGATCGTCTACGACCTCGACAGCCTGGCTATCGGGCCGAGCGAAAAGGTCCACGACATGCCCGCCGGCGAATGGCGCCGGGTGCAGCGGGCCTCGGGCTACCAATACGTGCTGGTCAACGGCGAGGTCACCATCCAAGAGGACAAAGAAACCGGCACCTCGCCCGGTCGGTTGCTGCGTGAGCAGTAGTTCACTGAAACTCACTGATAGTAGTTGAAACGCCATTTTCCCCGGTAGAGTTCAGACGCGCTGCGGGTCCCCGTCCGGCGTACGGGCCCAAATGCTCTGACCACCGCCGGATCGGGGACCCGTGGCCACTGTACCGGCCTGCGTCTAGGTCGGCAACGGGTTTGCGGCCAGGGTCGGGCAGTCCTTCCAGAGGAGGTCGAGGGCGTAGTAGTCGCGGGATGAAGCAGTAAAGATGTGGACCACGAAGTCGCCGTAGTCCATCAGCACCCACTCGTAGTCGGAGAGGCCCTCGATGCAGATGGGCTTGGGACCGCCGATGAGATCCACCGCTTCTTCGATGCGCTCGGCCAGAGCTCGCACCGCCCGGGTGTTGGCGCCGCTGGTGATTACGAAGTGATCGGTGATGACAAGCACTTCGCCCACATCAATGATGACGGTGTCGGCTCCGGGGCCCTCTTCTGCCGCGGCCGCTGCGGCCTCTACCCAATCCCCCACGACCATTGTGCCAGCGGTGCTGACGCTCATATGGCCATCACGTCGATGCCCGCATTGCCTGTGGGGCGGGTCTTGCACTCATGCGGCGATCACGATCTCACTCTAACCGTCTCCCGACATCAGATGGGAGAAATCTGCTCCGAACGTCACCGTTATATCTATTGAGGCGTCGGGCTGCTCCTCGGCGATCACCGAGCCGGTGCCCAGGGCATCTCTATAGGCCTCGGCGTAGGGGGCGAAGCCGGCATCGTGGTAGGCAACTTTGGTGGTCTCCCAGCCGAACTCAGCGGCATTGCCAATACGCGTGATGTGGGCTCCGGCCCGGCTGAGCTCCCGGGCCGCTCCCTTCGTGAGCTCAAGGTCGCCGACGCCGTTGAGCAGCCGAACCCGGGGCAAGCTCCCAGCCGCAGCCGAGATGGGAAACGGGATTACCTCGTTCACCTGCCTGCTGACATGCTCCGAATTCAATACCACTGAACCGTGGTCATCCACCCCCCCAGTGATCGTACTTATGAGCACTTCTCCCCCAGCCAGGGCCCGCCCGAATCGGCCCATCCCTCGGTCGGTTTCACCAGGGATTACGTCCGGCGCGGTTGACGCCTCCACCTCCCCCAGCCAACCTCCCCAGAACGACACGTGGCGAGACAGGCCGAAAAGCGGTGATTCGCCTGGACTGCGACCGGCCAGATAGGGGCCAACATCGGCCGCCGCCAAGGACACCCCCCCGGACCCAATCAGGGTTTCTCCTTCAGGGCCCAGCAGGGGAACGGTACTCATGAACTCAACCGGCTCCACGGCTGACACCAATACTGCCCAGCCGACATCGTCCACCACCTGCGCCTCGCCGGGGCGAACACCCAACAGCTCGGCCACCGAATCGGCCACTCCAGTGCTGCCGGATTCTGACCACCGGTCGCTGAGGAGCCCGCTGGAGATTCTTGTCTCCGGTGCCATGATCAGCACTGCCCCTTCGACTCCGGGATCGGTCAGCACCAGCAGCGTGACCCCATGGAGGCGGTCGCCGTTGGCGTGGATCAACAGCAGTGTGGGCGTTGGTTCCACGAATGCTTCGAATCCGGGGGCGGTGGGATCGACGGGCACACTCACGTCGGTGCCGTCGCTGCTCCCGGATATGGCCGACCACCCGAACCAGACCAACAGCGGTACCGCTGCGGCCAGCCCCAACAGCACCACCGGCCAGCCCCAGCGCCACCGGCCAAGACGGCCGCGCTCACTCATACAGGCCCTCTTGGCGGATGTAGGAAAGCGCGGCAGGAGGAATCAGCCCGTCAAGCGGCTGGCCGGCATCAGCCCACTGCCGCACCTGGGTGCTGGACAGGTCGAGCAGCGGGCAGTCGACCACCTGGTGGGCCACCGGCGGGCGCTGGCCCATCGCGCCGGGTCGGTCAACCACCACGATCTCGGCCATCTCGGCGATCTCCTCATAACGGTGCCAGGTGTCGATGCTGGCCGCGGCATCGCTGCCCAGGATGAGAAAAAGCGAGACGCCGGGGTTATCGCCTCGGTATGCCTTCAGGGTGTCCACCGTGTAGGTAAGGCCGCCCCGGTCGATCTCAACCGACGAGGCCACCACCCCGTCGATGTCCTCTACGGCGGCCTCCACCATGGCCAGTCGATCCTGAGCAGGGCTGAGGCGGGGTCGGTCCAGCTTCTGCCACGGTTCGTTGGCCACCATTAACTCGACCCGATCGAGTTGCAGCGCCGCCTGCACCCGAACGGCAACCGCGATGTGGCCGACATGAACGGGGTCGAATGTGCCCCCGAAGATCCCGATGCGGCTCACAGATGGCAGTGTACGAAACCAAGAGACAGCTTCACTGCCACCCCCCGTGTGGCGTGGCCCCCAATAATTCGTGCGGGATTTGACGCAACGCAACGGTAATTTCGCGAGTCAATAGTGAAAGGCAATCGGGAACAAATCAGCGGGCGGATCGGTTGCAATTGACGAAGACAACAAGACAGGGACAAATGGACGATTCAACAGGCCAATACCTCAACGCAATCGGCTTGGTGCCGCTCCTCACCAAAGAAGACGAAGTACGACTTGCTCAGACGATCGAGCGCGGTCGCGAGGCCCAAGCCCGATTGGATGCCGGAGAAGTCAACCCCCGGCTGCGAGCCCAAGTTAGGGAAGCGGCAGCAGCCAAGGATCGCTTCATCCGAGCCAACCTACGCTTGGTGGTGAGCGTCGCCAAGAAGTACCCCCTGCCCACCGGCATGGAACTGCTGGATCTGGTTCAGGAGGGGAACCTGGGGCTAGATCGGGCGGTGGAGAAATTCGACTGGCGCAAGGGGTTCAAGTTCTCCACCTACGCCACGTTCTGGATACGCCAGTCCATCGGCCGGGCGCTCGATCAGAAGGCCAATCTGATCCGGCTGCCGGGAGAGCGGGCCGCCAGCCTGCGGGCCGCGGTGCGCCAAGCCACCGGAGGCGGCGAAGAACTGGACACCGAGCACGCCCTGCTCCATCGGCTCACTTCGCTCACCTCGCTGAACGCCACCGTGGGCGACGACAACAACAGTGAGCTGGTAGACCTCCAGCCCGACGTCGGTCCCGGCCCCGAAGACCTGGCAATGGCCGCCGATCAGTCGGCCACCCTGGCCGGGCTGCTAGGAGAGCTGGACGATCGGGCCCGCTTCGCGGTGGAAATGCGCTACGGGCTCATAGACGGACAGCGACACAGCTACCGAGAGATCGGCGAAGCCCTGGGACTTACCTCGGAGGCCATCCGCCGGATTATCGGGCGATCACTGGACTCGGTTCGGGCTCAAGCCGAGCTGCTGGACATCGACGCCGCGTAGCAGTCCTTATATTCGTGTTGCCGCACACCCGACGGCCGGCAGCGATTTTGCTATGCGTTCGGCCCCGGTCGAAGCCTCAGGCACGCCCCACACCGCTGGGCCTCCCGAGTCTTGGCGCGACCGGCCCGCCGCCCAGCAACCGCAGTGGCCTGACCAAGCCTCATTGGACCAGGTGCGCAAGACCCTGGCCGATTTGCCCCCGCTGGTTTTCGCCGGGGAGGCCCGCCAGCTCCAGAGCCAGCTCGGTGAGGCGTGCGCGGGCCGGGCATTCGTCCTTCAGGCCGGGGACTGCGCCGAGTCGTTCGACGACATGACGGCCGACAACATCCGGGACAAGCTGAAGGTCATCTTGCAGATGGCCGTGGTGCTGGCTTTCTCGGCCGGTGTGCCCACGGTGAAGATCGGCCGGATAGCAGGCCAGTTCGCCAAGCCCCGATCGTCGTCTACCGAAGTAGTGGACGACGTGGAGCTGCCCTCCTTCCGCGGGCACATGGTCAACGACATCAGCTTCTCGAAGGACTCCCGCGCCGCCGATGCCGAGCGCCTGGTGCGGGCCTATCACCAGTCGGCGTCCACGCTCAACCTGCTGCGGGCTTTCACGAAGGGGGGCTACGCCGATCTCCGCCAGGTTCACATGTGGAATCAGGAGTTCATCGCCGCCAGCCCCGAAGGGCGGCGCTACGAGCGGGTGGCCGACGGCATCGACGCCGCCCTGCGGTTCATGGCCGCCTGCGGGGTATCCACCGATGCGCCGGAACTGCACCAGGTGGACTTCTACACCAGCCACGAGGCCCTGGTGCTGGACTACGAGGAGGCCCTCACCCGCCAAGACTCCATAACCGGCCAATGGTACGACTGCTCGGCTCACATGCTGTGGATCGGCGAGCGGACTCGTCAGCTGGACGGCGCCCATGTGGAGTTTATGCGGGGCATCAAGAACCCGTTGGGCTGCAAGCTCGGGGCCACCGCATCGCCGGCTGAGGTGCTCGAACTGTGCGAGATCCTCAACCCCAACCGCATTCCCGGTCGGCTCACCCTCATCAGCCGCATGGGCTCTGAGAAAGTGGCCGAAGCCTTGCCCCCGCTGCTGACTGCGGTGCGCGATGCCGGCCACCCAGTGCTGTGGGAATGCGATCCGATGCACGGCAATACCTACACCACCGCCGGCGGGCGCAAGACCCGTCACTTTGAGGACGTGATGGCCGAAATCGACCGGTACTTCACCGCCCACGCCGAAGCTGGCACCTGGCCGGGCGGCATCCATGTGGAGATCACCGGCGATGATGTGACCGAATGCGTGGGCGGGGCCGAAGCCATAAGCGACGACGACTTGGAGCTTCGCTACGAGACCATGTGCGATCCCCGCCTCAACGGCCCTCAGAGCCTGGAATTGGCCTTTCGACTGGCCGAGCGTCTCAGCGACTGACGCGGCGCCAATTCTCTTTTTCGGATTATTCGGACCAAATCACTCGGGATTTGATTTCAGGCCGCTACCCTGATAAACAACTATTCGGATCAAACTAGTCCGATTTAGCTGAACCCCACTTCGATCCCCAACACCCTGAAGAAGGTCCGATGGTCACGGTCCAAATCGACAACACCGCAGTAATCGACCCCGCTCAGCAAGCCGACATCGACAAGTTCGAGCGGATGCTTGTGCGCTACAAGGCCGGGGAGATCCCCGAAGACGTGATGCGGGTGTTCCGCCTGAACAACGGCATCTATGGCCAGCGCCAGGGCGGCACCAACCAGATGGTGCGGGTCAAGATCCCCGCCGGCATAGCCCATCCCGAGCATTTCGAGGCCCTGGCCCACATCGCCCGCACCTACTCCCGGGGCTGGGGCCACATCACTACCCGCCAGAACATTCAATTCCACTACGTGCAGATCGACGACGTCCCCGACGTGATGCGAACCCTGGCCTTGGTGGGGCTCACTACCCGGGAGGCTTGCGGCGACACCGTCCGCAACGTGCAGGGCTGCCACCTGGCCGGTGCCTGCCCCCACGAGGTGCTGGACATCACCGCCTGGGCCCGGGCCACCGCACTGCACTTCTTGCGCCATCCCTACGCCCAGCGCCTGCCCCGCAAGTTCAAGATCAACTTCTCGGGCTGCGCCACCGACTGCGGCCAGGCCATGTTCAACGATGTGGGCATAATCGCCGCCACCCGGGAGGTGGACGGCGGGGTCGAGGCCGGATTCCGGGTGTTCGTGGCCGGCGGTTTGGGGGCCAACCCCCATCCGGCACTGGCACTGGAAGACTTCACCTCCCGCGAGGACCTGCTCCCCACCATCGAGGCCTGCCTGCGGGTGTTCGACCACGACGGCTACCGGGACAACAAGCTCCGGGCCCGGATGAAGTGGCTGGTGGAGAAGCTGGGCTTCGAGGAGCTTCAGCGCCGCATTTTCCGGGAGCGCAAGTTCTTGCTGGCCTCCTCCAGCTGGCCCGGAGGCATTCCCGACCTGGTGAAGATTCACGGCGACGCCCCTGCTGGGCGCCACGCTGAAGTCGAGGTCACGCCGGTGGGTCAAGGGGTGGCGGTCTCCATCGGCGGCCGGGCGCCGTACGAGCGGTGGGAGCAAGCCAACGTGGTGCGGGGCGCGGCCAAGGGCACGGTGTCGGCCTACGCCTGGGCCCGCTTGGGCGACATCACCGCCGACCAATTCGACGCCCTGGCCGACATCCAGCGGGAGCTGGGAGCGGAGTGCCGGATCACCAACCGCCAGAACATCGTCTTCCGCGACTTGGCCGAGCACCAGCTGTCCCGGCTGTTCGAGTCGTTGTCGGCTATAGGTATGGCCGAGCCCGGCGCCGAGCTGCTGCGCGACGTGGTGGCCTGCCCCGGCGCCGACACCTGCAACCTGGCCGTCACCCAGTCTCGGGGCCTGGCCGACGCCATCGGCAACCGCTTGGACGAGGAGGGTCTGGCCGAGGTGGGAGGTCTGCGGATCAACATCTCGGGCTGCACCAACTCGTGCGGCCAGCACCACGCCTCCGACATCGGCTTCTTCGGCGCCGAGCGCCGGGCCCACGGCCGATCAGCCCCCGGCTACCAGATGCTCCTCGGGGGCTATGTGGGCGAGTCCCAGATCCACTTCGGCACCAAAGCCCTGCGCCTGCCGGCCCGCAATGCCCCCGAAGCGGTGGTGCGGGTGGTGCGCCAGTTCACCGCCGAGCGAGAGGCCGGCGAGGAGTTCCGCCACTGGCTGGAGCGCAAAGGCGGATCCCGAGAGGTCGGCAAGGCGCTGGCCGACTTGGACGAGTTCCCCTTGCCCGACGACGGCCCCGATTTCTACGTCGACTACGACGAGCCCGGCCCCTCCGAAGCGGTGCTCGGCGACTCTGAATGCGCAACCTGACCATTCCGTCGTTCACCGACGCGGAACTGGCTTCCCTAAACGAAGAGTTCGAGGGGCTGCCCGCGGAGAAGGTCATCCAGTGGGGAGTGGACAACTTCTCCCCCCATCTTGCACTGGCCGCATCGATGACCGACGCGGTGATGATCGACTTGGCCGTGAAG
>VYDF01000166.1 GCA_009843565.1 Acidimicrobiia bacterium
CCAACGCCTCCTGCTTCGCGGCGGGCCCCTACAAGGTGCCCTCCGCCCACATCGTGGGACTGGCGGCCCGCACCAACAACCCGCCGTGTGGGGCCATGCGGGGCTTCGGCGCGGTGCAGACCTGCTTCGGCCACGAGTCACAGATGGACAAGCTGGCCGCCGCACTGAACATGGACCCGATCGAGCTGCGACTGATCAACGCGCTGGACTCCGGCGACCGCCTCATCACCGGACAGGTCATCACCGGCACCTTTCCGGTGGCCGAGGTGATCCGCCAGTGCGCCGGGGCCCCCGAACCCCACATCCCTCAAAGCGACGACCGCCGCGACCTGCCGGGAGGCTCGGGGCGCACCACCGACGCAGCGGACACCGTGCGGGGAACGGGCTTCGCCGTGGGATTCAAGAACCTCATGTTCTCCGAGGGCTACGACGACTACTCATCGGCGGCCTGCCGGGTGGCCGACGGGGTGGCCACCGTCACCTGTGCCTGCGCCGAGGTGGGCCAGGGGTTCGTAACCCTGGCCCAGCAGATCGCCCGAACCGAGCTGGGGGTGGACGAGGTGATCTTGGCCCCGGCGCAGACCGCCACCATCGGGTCGGCCGGGTCGTCGTCGGCCAGCCGCCAGACCTGGATGTCGGGCGGGGCAGTGCAGGCCGCCTGCCGAGCGGTGCGCGATCAGATCCTGGCCGACGTGGCCGCCGACTGGGACATGGCCCCCGACGGCCTGGTGCTGCGCGACGGCTTGGTGGTGTCGCTCGACGGGCAGCAGGAGGCACTGCTGGCCCAGGTGACCGCCGGAGCCGGCTACGAGGCCGACGTGGAGTACCACCACGCCCCCACCGAGGCGCTGGACGAGAACGGGCAGGGAAACGCCCACGTGTCGTTCGCCTGCGCCGCCCACCGGGTGATCGCCGATGTGGATCCCGATCTGGGCCTGGTTCGAGTGCGGGACATCACCACCGCCCAAGACGTAGGCCGCATCCTCAACCCCACCCAGGCGGTGGGCCAGATCGAAGGCGGCACCGCCCAAGGAGTGGGGCTGGCCCTGATGGAAGAGATCGTGCTGGACAACGGCCTGGTAAGAAACGCCTCCTTCACCGACTACGTGATCCCCACCACCCTGGACATGCCCGACGTAACCATCGCCGCCTGGGTAGAAGAACCCGAGCCCGGCGCCCCCTACGGCGCCAAAGGCATCGGCGAACCCCCCACCATCTCCTCATCCGCAGCCGTAGCCGCCGCCGTGAGAGACGCCACCGGCCTACCACTCCCCCGCATCCCCATCCGCCCCGCCGACATCGCACTGGGGTGAAACAAATCCACAGTCAGTTGGTTGGCACCCTCGAAGGTTTCAACAAACAGAATCCAGGACTTACGTACGCAACCGGACATCCGCAACGACGTTGCTGCTCCATCGTTTCATTAGCATTCACTATTGTTCGATTCCTACGAGTTTTTTGGTCGATTGGAGCGAGCAAAGCATAAGTTTTGCAATTGCCATGGTGGGCGCAGCATTCAAATTGGATGTATCTCAGTTGGCTTCGATCGCAGCCTCCACCTTTTGGATTGTCATTGCCACATCACTCGACTGAAGGCCGCCGACTTCGCTGGTAGTGAACAACGTTTCTTCCTCTCTAAAGCCATTTGCTAGATACCACTGCAATTTTCTTTCCCAGTCCCTTGCATATACTTCCATATCCAACATGCCAAGATGTTCCCATATCACCGCATCACCTGCATCGGTCACAAAAGTAAAATCAGGGAGCTTGAATGTCCCATCTCCAGATGACGAATACAATCGCTGCTCATAGAGAGGGCGAAGACCAGCCGCAAGACAGTCATCCAAAATCTTTAACTCTGATTTAGACCTCACTGGAGTGCCATCAGATGCCCGATGAATGAGGTGCTGCGCCCAAGTCTGACCCTCTTCTCCACGAACACTAGTACGGAAGAGGTTACTGTTCCGTCTGATCGTGTCCGAGGCAACCACGTTCTTGAGGTCGAGCAAAGAAGAGAGATCGCTTCCTTCTACTAGAAGCACTAGTCGCTCGCGTGAACGGGTAAGCGCAGTGTATAGAAGCTCTCGCGAGTTGACCCGAGTTTGTCTAGGAAGAACAACTATAACCGTGTCGAAATCAGAGCCCTGAGCTTTGTGAATGGTAAGTGCATAGGCAAGGTCAAAATTGCCACTACCTGACTCCCCGCCGAATTCTGATCGCCAAAATCCGAACTGAGTGTTCGCTGGGCGTCCTGAGAACTTAATGTCCATCACTGTGCCCTTACCGGCAGTACGTTTTTCTCGTGAATCGTTGGAACACAAGCCAATATCTCCGTTAGCAAGATATTCCTCCACCCACTGTCTTGTATCGAAATCGTACCCACTCTTATTTTTTATATTTCTCGTCAAGATTACCTTATCAAGCCGAATGATCTCGTTGGGACCAAATGGGTCTGTCCACTGCCTATTCGTCCGGCATGCGTCAAGCTCCTTGCCTCTCCAAGTGCTTTGCACCCACCTATTGAGCTCTCCCACTCCCCAAAGATCGCCACGCACGGGAGACAAGATTTGCCAACTTTCTGCCAACTCCGGATCTGTTACCTTCCAATACGTACCATCTTGACTGATACCAAAGAGTTTGTTGAATTCAGCAGTGTCCCCTTGAACAAGTCCCAGTTTCTCATGCAATACCAAGCCAAGAACTGTTCGAAGCTCCCGTTCAGTTGACCAATAGCGGACTTCGAGATCGTTGAGGATCGATCCGGAAATAATGTCCCCGATGACGGCTTCAGCATTGGCTGGCAGCGGATCACCCGAAAACAGCCTGGCAAACCTCAGAGTAGCCGAATCCTCTCCTTGATGGTTCCGTACTTCTACAGAAAGCTGAGTGTGAGCCCCCCGTCGGTGTGACACATTTTCAATGGAATCCTCGGTGTCTTCAAACACGATTTCACCTGATAGATGGGCGACTAAATCGCTGAAGGGACGGCCTGCGCCTATGGGCGGCAGTTGTGCCGTATCTCCAACTAGAATCAGCCTGTCAACATTCGGAGAGAAAGTAGACAGCACAGCCAGGAGAGTTTCCTCAGTGAGCATCGACGACTCATCAATGACGACAGTTCGGTGTCCGTCGTAAGTGCCATTATTTACGATAATCGGTTGCTGTGTAGCGATGTTGTAGGCCCCTTGCGAGAGGAGGAACTGAGCCACGGTTTGCACCGAGCTACCTTCACTCACGTTCCGAGATAGTCGAACTCGCGCCTTGCCCGTAGGAGCAAGAAACAGCACCGGTCCCCCAACCTTTGTAGACCGAGAGAGCGCTCCAAGAACAGTTGTTTTTCCGGTACCAGCCCGACCGACCAGTACCGTGAGCTTTCTGGAGACGATGCGATTGAGGGCATCAACCTGCTCTTGCAGCGCTCGTTCAACCCGATCCGATTGCGTCTCACGCATGGCATCCAGGTCGGACTTGGCTCGGATTGAGTCCTCCAGTAGAGGAAGCCATTCTTCATCGACTGGAGACAACTGTTTGTGAGCCCGAGCAGACAATTTGCGGCGAAGTTGTTCGGCGTATTGAGCTCTTCGGGTGAGCTGAGCCCATTTTTCGACAGAATGCACATTTACAAGTCCTGCGAGATCTTCGGCGTGAGCTGGCATCCAATCAGGGCCAATATTGACCGGGGCAGATACAGGTAGGGTCTCGGTGGCCTCGCGAATCTCATCAAACCCAAGAAGTGTGTCACCGTCCTGCTCTGCTTTGCGTAGAATCGCGACAACTGCTGCCCTCAGACGATTGACATCAGCTACAGACACCTCGCTATCGGCTCCAGTCGTATCCCCTAGCACTGCGCGATCAACTGTTGTGAAGGTGATCGGGTCAGACAAAGCCGTACCCACATCATATTCCGACAACAGATATGGATTCGCTATCAGGTGTTCATCTCGAATAGGGCCATGATCTGTCTTCTCTCTCTTCGCCGTATCCCACCAGCGGGCCGCCTGTTCATTGTCCAAGGCGACACGAGAGAGAGCCTCGGCTAACTGTATTTTTTTGGGATTATTGGATATCTGCACCCACTCGCGGGCAAAAGCATCTATTTCGCGCCGGAATCTGGGATGGGGAGGCTTGACCGATCCGTCGAGGACTCTTCGTATCGCCCTCCATGGTGCAAGGCGAAAACTTGGGTCGGTGGAATCGAGGGTGTGGACGAGACTGCTTGCAAGAGGAAGGCCCGCGGCATGTAGTACGGCTCCAATACCGGGATGCTCCCCCCGTAGGGTCCAGGCTCGAGCGAGACGATCGTCGAGCCAATGCTCACAATTCGCCCAGTCGCCCTTGGCAATACCATGTTCGCGGATTAGGTGGACGACTCGAATTGCCTGGGTGATAACAGACACAGCAGCGTCGTCGCTGACATGCTCTGATCGGTAAGAGAATTGGATGGCCTGACCATCCTCAGGCGAGATCCGAAGTTCTTTACAAAGTTCTCGGCGTCGACGATCCTCGGTGGGGTCGCCAGTCGGTTCGAGGTACTCGTGATAAGGGACGAGTAGCCCACCGTGACCACCTGATCGCAACGAATGTCCTACATCACGTTCCCAGATCGGAGGGACAGGTGCGCCTGGCCTCTTCGTATTCCGGTATGGGTGCTCACGTCCGACAGATGTCACTGCGCCTATACCGACGATTAGTCGATGGACATCCTCAAAAATCGGCTGGCGAGACTTCGTGTAGAAGAATACGAGAGACTCATCCGGAACGATTGGGGCGAAGAATCCGTCGAGAATGGCCCGCTGCACATGAGGCTGAAACACCCACTTATACGTGTAGACGTCGGGCCAGGTGTCTTCAGGCAACGGTTCGGTTATTTGCGGCTGGGTAAACTCCTCAAGGTTTTCTCTGTCGAGCCATCGAAACGGAACAGCAAGAGCTGTGTAGGGTTCAACTTGCCTGGCTGTCTCTTCAAGGTGCCCGTGCGTCTCTTCTAGCCAATTCCGGTATGGATGCCGATGTCTCGTCGTCCATTCTTTCGGCGACAAGAATCCCCCTGATTCGTTTGCACACGGCGGTAGATCTGATGGGCGAGCCAACTCGGCAAAAGGCTGGTCTCGGCGAGCTATCTCAACTGCCACGTCCTTTGCCCGAGCGATGTTCTCATACTCGATGCAATGACAGTTCGCCTCCGGGTCGTGGCACACAGTGCCGTTCCAAGCCCCGTCATGCCAGGGCACTCGGATTGAAAGGTGTCGTGCTCGTTCAGCCATCGGGGCATCGTATGTAGGCGTCACTGCGTTCCAATAGTCGAACTATGAGCCAGCAGGAGGCATTGCTTGCCCATGTCACTGCCGGGGCCAGCTACAAGGCCGACGTGGAGTACCACCACGCTCCCAGTGGTAGCACTGGACGAGAGCGGCTAGGGCAAATACCCATGTGTCATTTGCCTGCGCCGCCTACCGGATAGTCGTTGACGTGGATACCGCCTTGGGGCAACGGCTTGCCGGGCTGAGATCAATCGAGAAAATGACTGAAATCTTTGTCCCAAACTGACATGGTCATATGAGCTGACTTCTCGCTCCAGTCGATGCCTGTCAGATGCGTGCGTATGCTGGAGAAGGTGGTTTGGAGTGAATTGGGTGGGGAGGCGACGTGAGCAACGGCACCGGGATCGAGTGGACGGAGGCTACGTGGAATCCCACGACGGGCTGTAACCGCATCTCTGCAGGTTGCGACAATTGTTATGCGTTGACGTTGGCTAGGCGCCTAAGAGCGATGGGCAATCACAAGTACCAAAACGACGGCGATCCTGAGACATCTGGCCCCGGTTTCGCTTTGACGACTCATCATGATCACCTCTCGGTCCCGCACCGGTGGAAGACGCCCCGGGTCATTTTCGTCAACTCGATGAGTGATCTGTTTCACCCAGAAGTGCCCGAAGAGTTCATCGCGGATGTCTTCCAGACAATGCGCGACACGCCTCGCCACACCTATCAGATACTCACAAAGCGCTCAAAGCGCCTCGCGACGCTCGCGGAACGGCTGCCGTGGCCTGACAACGTTTGGATGGGGGTGAGTGTCGAGAGCGATCAATACTGCTTTCGCGTCACGCATTTGCAGTCGGTGCCAGCCGCCGTTCGCTTCGTGTCGGCAGAGCCCTTGCTGGGACCGCTGGATTCCATCGATCTGAAAGGTATTGACTGGCTGATTGCTGGCGGCGAGTCGGGCCACGGTGCCCGTCCCATGCACCCTCAGTGGGTGTTCGAGCTTCGTGACAGGTGTGTCGAGGCCGATGTCCCGTTCTTCTTCAAGCAGTGGGGGGCGTGGATGCCCAGCGACGACGCTGGCGCAGTCCCAGTCGCAGTGGACGGAGCGGTGCTTGCCGACGATCTGGCCACTGTGGTTCCCGGATTTCCAGTGTCGATGCGCCGAGTTGGGAAGAAGTCAGCAGGACGAGTCCTAGATGGCCAGACCTGGGATCAGATGCCGAGACCCCTTGAGAAGTGAATCTGAGTTCCTTCGGGGAACTGGCCGCGGGCACCGTCCGGCTTTGTGATCCGTATCTTGCTATGGCTCTTCATGGACCGCAGAGCAGTGCGAAGGTGCGGCTTGCGGTATGGGGTATCAAGGATTGTGAACTCATCGAGGCGCTCGATCGGCACGATCATTCCACCGAACTCCCTCTCGAGCTTTTGCTCCAACTGGCTGAGTTCCACGTTGGAGCCCGTGAGCAATGATCCCTGGTTCCAGTTTCGGTCAGAAAACGACGTTCCGGTGCTCGGGTCTACCTTCCACATTGCCTCTTTGAATTTCTCTACTCCAGTGATGCTACGGGTGGCGTACACCACGTAGTAGGCGACGGCTTCGCTCGCCCTTCTCATTTCGAAGCCCTGCGTATATGTGAAGTTGGCCACATCGCGCAGTTGTCTTCGGTACAAGTCGACCAGAAGGGGGATGCGCTCACCACCATCGGCGGCCTCGACATCAGAAAAGTCGCCCGTCCCGAACAAGCTGTCTCGTCCGCTCCTCATGTGCTCCGCACCAAGGAACCGGTTCAAGTGATTGACCATGAGAATCAAGAAGAGCTCGCACTTAGGTGAGTCCAAGAACCTCGATATCAGTTCCATGGGCACCCCCGACACTCCGAATGGATTGATTAACGCGTGGGTTTGGTCGAGTCTTCTATTGCGCGAGGTCAACGAGTTCGACAATTCCTCGACAACGTCTTGGAATTCACCTAGATGCGCAGCAACTCTCACATTCGAGGGGAGCGGATCGAACTGCCGCAGTTCGATCCGCAGCCTGTCGCGCCGTGTCGGATCCTTTTCTATGAAGTGAAAGACGAACTCACACTGCTCGTACTGGCCGAAGCTGCGATGGTCCAAGAGTGTGCGC
>VYDF01000218.1 GCA_009843565.1 Acidimicrobiia bacterium
AGGAATTGAGCGCAGTGCGCGGTCCTGAGGCGGTGGTTGAGGCTGCGGGAGTCTTCGCCACCTTCCAGCGGATGGACCGGCTGGCCGATGCCGCCGGGCTGCGGGCCGACGAGGTGGCGGCTGCCGATCTTCAGCCGCCGGTCAGGTAGGTGTCCTCCAGCAGGGACAAATCCTTGCTGACTTCTTCGGCGGGCATGTTCAACACGATGCGGCCCCGGCGCATGACCAGGACGCGATCAGCCACCCGCAGTGCTTGTTGGGCGTGCTGCTCCACCAGCAAGACCCCCACGCCGCGATTGACGGCGGCATCGCTCACAGCCTCAATGAGGCGACTCACCACCTTGGGGGCCAAGCCCAGCGACAGCTCATCGGCCAGCAGAAGGCGCGGGTTACGGGACAAGGCCCGGGCCAGGCTCAAGATCTGCTGTTCGCCTCCGGATAGCAAGCCCGCTTTGCGGTCAATGAGGGGGATCAGCTCGGGGAACAGCTCGAGGGCTTGGTCTTGGTCGCTTCGCGAGACCCGGAGGTTCTCCCGTACGGTCAGGCCGGAGAAAACCGATCGGTCTTCCGGCACCATGGCCAATCCCTGAGCGGCCCGGACGGAGAGGGGGGCCTTGGTGGGTTGGCCGAACAACAGCACCTCGCCCCCCGACGCGGGGTGGTCGCCGCACAGGGTCAACAAGGTGGTGGACTTGCCGGCCCCATTGGCGCCGAGGAGGGCAACCACCTCTCCCTCGTGAACGTCGACGTCCACATCCCAGACCACGGTCGTACCGCCGTATCCGGCACTTAGTCCCCGGGCAGTCAGCAGCGGCTTCACTCCGTTGCCCCCGTTGGCGCAGGCTCATCGTCTGAACCGCGGCTTTCCCCGTCTTCGCTGCCCAGGTAGGCCGCCACAACCTTTGGATCGCGTTTGATGGACTCGGGGTCGCCTTCGGCGATCATGCCACCGAAGTCCAAGACCACGATGTGGGAGCAGATGTCCATCACCAGCGGTACATCGTGTTCGACCAGAACGATGGCGATCTTGTATTCGTCCACAATCCGGCGGAGCAGCCCCCCGAGCTCGGCGGTCTCTCGCTCATCTAGGCCAGCGGCAGGCTCGTCCAAGAAGAGCACAGACGGTTCATTCAGGATCGCCCGGGCGATGCCCACGATGCGTCGGAGTCCTTGAGGCAACTCTGACGGGGATGCCCCCAAGTGGGGTTCGAGATTGAAATCGTCGATCACTTGCAACATCAATTCGCTCATCGGCAGTTGGCCGGGCTTGAGTGGATCGATGAGATAGCGCTTGTTGTCATGGCGTTCGACGGCGGTAAGGAGATTCTCTCGAACCGACATTTCCTCGAATAATTCAACGGTTTGAAACGACCGGCCCAGGCCGAGTCGCGACCTTCGAGTGGGAGACATAGAAGTGATGTCTCGGTCGTCAACCAGAACGCGTCCAGATGTGGGTTTAGTGAAGCCGGTGACCGCGTCGAGCAGGGTGGTCTTCCCCGCTCCGTTGGGCCCGATAAGGCCGGTGATCGACCGAGGCGGAACCTCCATGCTCACATGATCAAGGGCAACGACACCCCCGAATTGCACGCACAGGTCTTCGATGCGGATGGTGAGATCAGTATGAGGGCGCCGCTCGAATACCGGTGCGGGCCTGGGTTCTGGAGGTTTTCGGATCTTCCGTCCAACCTGAGCCCATCGGGCGGCGATGCCTTCGGGGGCGGCCATGATGATGATCAAGACCACGCCGCCGAGCAAAACGATGATCCAGTCGCCCAAATCGAACAGCGTGTCCAGAACTTTGGGCAATATGGAATCGGGAGCGGCCAAACCGCTGAGCATCGCTCCCAATACCCAGCCGACGCCGCCGATCACCGAATATGTTACGAATTCGATCGAGCCGAAGACGTTGAACTGCTGAAAGAGTACGAATCGGTTTTGGAATGCGGCCAGTACACCGGCCAAGGCGGCGAACACCGACGCCAACGCGAAGGCATAGAGCTTGACGCCGAACACGTTGATCCCTAAAGCGGCCGCGGCCCGCTCATTGCTCCTAACCGACAACAGGCGAAGCCCAGTACGGCTTCTTCGGACGTTGGCCACGATCATCGCGGAGAAGGTCACCACCACGATGGCGAAAATGGCATAGCGAGTTGGGGTGAGAACCGCGTCCAACTCCAACCCGAAGAAATTGGGCGGCACGGTCTCGGTTCCGCCGAACCCCCCGGTGAGATCGCCGTTCCCGAGAATCATTGCTTCGATGAGCAGAGCTAGGCCGACGGTGGCAATAGCCAGATTGACCCCACGGCTTCGCAACGCGGGAAGCCCCACTATGACGGCAACGGGGATGGTGGCGATGATGGCGATGATCGCCGATTCCCAGAATCCCATCGAGGTCGAAACGGCCAGACGGCTCGACACCCACGCGGCAAAACCGGCCAACGCCCACTGGCTGAGCGAGAGCTGGCCGCCGTAGCCGGTGACCACCACCACGGAGAGGATCATGAGACCGGCGATGCAGGCGAAGATCAGCGCAATTACCCAGGCATCAGAGGCCAACAGGGCATACACGATTGCTCCCGCGCCCCCCACCAGGGAGATCGTGGGCAGAACTCGCCCGGTTCCGGGCCGGGGCAATCGGGTGGGGAGATCGGCTCGAGTCGGACGGGCCCGACCGCCGGCGATCATGACTACCACGATGATCAGGAAGGGGACCGCTCGGGAAATTCCGGGGATGTCGCCGTTGTAGCGGGACAACTCCGACTCGGCGATGCCGATGATGAGACCGCCGGCCACGGTGAGAGTGAACGAGGAGAATCCTCCGATGAGGGCCGCGGCCAGGGCTGGGATGACCAACAGACTGAGGGTGGAGGCCTTCAAGCCGGTGATGGGGGCCAGCAATACGCCGGCCAAGGCGCTGAGCGCGCCGCCGATCATCCAGTTGTAGAGCTCGATGCGGGGGGCCGACCAGCCGACGCTGGCCGCGGCCCGGCGGTTCTCGGCCACCGCCGTGGTGGCCAACCCGAACATGGTCTTTCGGTAGATAATCGCCAGGATGGCGGCCAGAACCGCCGCCAATCCGAGCAGGATCAGCCGATCGCGCCCCACGCTGAGGGTGTCGGTGAAGTTGACCTGAACGGCTTTGATCACCGGCCGAACCAAGCGCTGCTCGTCGTCCCAGATGGCGACGGCCAGGCCCTGGAAAACGATGAGGGCACCGAGTGTGGCGATGAGCTTGGTCAGCGGCGAGCTGTTTCGCAGTTGTCTGAGCACGCCGAGCTGAAGCGCAGCCCCCATGGCTGCACCCAGGCCCAGCGTGGCCACTAGAGCCAGCTCCCAAGCGATGCCGTAGGCATCGCGCAGTTCAAAGAAGAAGAAGGCGGCCAGTGCCCCCATGGCACCGCTGGCGAAGTTCAGCGTCCCCGAGGCGCGGTATGCGATAACAATGCCCAGCGCCGACAGCGCATAGATCCCCCCCGGGCCGAGGCCGAGGAGTCCGAACCGAATCCAAGTCTCCATGGCGATCGCTGGCGAGGCTAAACAAGCCCCCTCATACCGTCCAATACCCAAATTGGCGACTAGTCATGCCGTTTCCCTATCGCTTGGAGGCGGCCAGGCCGAGATGTACTCCAAGAGTTTGGCTAGCACTGGCGATGGGTCGTCGGCCCGGTAGATGCAGGACAAGGCCTGTCGGGGGGCATCGGCGATGGGGATGAACGCCAAGCCGGGAAGAGCGATGTTGGTTGCCGACGCGGGAACGATGGCCACGATCGATCCCACCGCTACGTTGGCCAATCCGGTGACCGCGTCCTCAACCTCGCTGTGCACCTGGGGCTTGAATCCGGCAGCCGCGCACATTTGCATTACCTCGTCGGCGAAGCTGGGTCGGGCCCGGGGAAATAGGACCAGTGGTTCATTGGCAAGGTCGGCCAGCTCTAACGATGCCTTGGCCGCCAGCCGGTGGCTGATGCTGGCCGCGGCGAACAGCGCTTCTTGGGCGATATCGAGGATCACGAGGTCGTCGGCCGGGGAGTAGACCCGGCTGAACCCGATGTGGATGCGCCCGTCGCGCAGCGCGTCGGGTTGCTCGGTTTTGGGAACTCGCTCAAGCCGAATCTCGATCCCCGGATTCTCCTGGGAGAACTCGGACAGCAACCTGGGCACGTCGCCGAATATCGGAGAGCCGAAGTAACCAGCTACCAACTGCCCGACCTCGCCGGCGTGAGCGGCTGAAGTGATCTCCAGGGCAAGGTCGCTCAACGCGACGATTCGGCGGGCTTGCTCCAAGAGCGCTTGGCCCGGTGCGGTGATCTCAACCCCCCTCGGCGTGCGGATAAACAGCTTCGCGCCCACGTCGGTTTCCAGTCTCTTGATGCGACGAGTGAGCGGCGGCTGGGTCATATGGAGCCGGGCGGCGGCCCGGCCCAGGTTGCCCTCCTCGGCGACCGCGATGAAGCACTCGAGCTGTCGGATGTCCAGTCCCACGGCCAACACGGTAGTCAAACCCTGTTGTTGGCTCGTGCAGGTGAACTTCGGTGATCAGTATCATCGCCGTTGACCTCTCAGCATTGGGCTCGACAATCAGATGGGAAGGCCATGGGACGCAAGATCTTGTTGATCACCACCGACCAGCAGCGTTGGGATGCCCTGGGCTGCAACGGCGGGGATGTGGCTCGCACGCCGGTGGTAGACCGCTTGGCGGCTGACGGAATCCGCTACGAGCGGCCCTATGTGCAGAACACCATTTGCATGCCCTCTCGGGCCACCATTCTCACCGGTCAGCACCCCAGGTCCCACGGCCTAGTGGCCAGCGGGATACCGCTGGCCGAAGACGCCATGAGCATCGCCACCCTGGTGGGCAACGCCGGATACAAGACGGCCATCGTGGGCAAGGCCCACTTCGAGCCTGTCCTCTCCGGAGACCTTCGGTTCGCTGAGAACCGCCTGGCCGCCGAGGACAGCACCGGGCCGTATCGGGGGTTCGACCATGCTGAGTTGGCCGTCCACGGACCGGTAGGCATGACCCACTACGCCAAGTGGCTGAACGAGCACCACCCGGAAGCCGCGGCCGGATTCGTCAAGCCCCTGGATCCCTCCCTTGGCGGCGACACGGGTGTCCCCGAGCTGGTGTACAACCCGGTGCCCCGAGAGCTCTACCACACCGATTGGGTGGCCGAGCGGGTGACGGCATGGCTCGACTCGCTCGACGACGATTCCGACTGGTTCTGCTGGATGAGCTTTCCCGACCCGCACCATCCCTGGGACCCGCCCGCTTCAGAGCGCCACCGGGTGAACTGGCGGGACCTGGATCTTCCCGAGGGGTATCTGGCCCCCGATGAAGCCACTGAGGTGCTGGGCCAGAAGCCGGGTCATTGGCTGGCCTGGTACGACGGCTCCGGGGCCAACCTGGAAGGCGCTTGTATGCCCAGCGTTGTCCCCAGTCGCCTCACCGAGGACAACTTCCGAGAAGTGAATGCCATCGTTCACATCTCCAACGAGTTGGTCGACGAAGCCTGCGGTCGCGTCCTCGATGCCATCGCGGCACGGGGCTGGTCCGACGACACCGACGTCTTCTACACCGCCGACCATGGGGAGTTTCAGGGCGATTACGGCTTGTTGTACAAGGGTCCCTACCACGTGGACGCTCTGATGCGGGTGCCCTTGATCTGGCGACCCGCTCCGTCGGCTGGGGTTGACCCGGCGGTGGTATCGGAACCAGTGGGCCTGCAAGACCTGGCCCCCACCATCTGCTCGATCGCCGGAGTGCCAGCGCCCGAGGAGATGGATGGCGAGTCGCTGCCAACCGGCCCGGGATCGGGTCGGGAGCGAGCCCTGGTCGACTGGGAGAGCACGCTGGATACCGGCTATCGGATGCGCACGCTGGTGCGCGACGGCTGGATTTGCACCGCCTATGAGGCCAACGCCACTGATTGGGGACTGCCCACCGCCATGTTGGGGCAGATGCTGGGGATCGAGCTGCCGGCGAGGATTGAGTACGAGGGAACTGAGGGCGAGCTCTACAACCTGGCCGAAGACCCTCTTCAGATGGTGAACCGGTGGGACGATTCCGCGGCAGCCTCGGTGCGCAGCGACCTCGTTGCCGACCTCTACGACAACCTCCCCCCGCTGCGCGGGCCACTCACCCCGCCCCAGGGAATCGCCTGATCCGCGGCCAGGGGCTAGAACAGCTCTTCCACGCAGGCGAGGAGCTGGCGCAGATTGCGGACTTCGAACACCCCGTGGCAATAGGGTGCATAGGTCGATATCTCTGAGTCTTCGTTGTCCCACTCGGCCCGGGGCTCGGGATTGAGCCAGTAAACCCGTCGGCAGCGCCGGGAGATGGCCTCCAGCGCGCCGGGGCAGGCGTCGCGGTAGTTGGTGCGGGCGTCGCCAGTGATGAGCAAAGTGGGTGCCGGTCCCCAGTTGGACTGGGTCACCTCGTCGCGGAACTGGCAGAGCACCGCGCCATAGTCGGAGTGCCCGTCGTCAGCGACCACGTTGGTATT
This sequence comes from Acidimicrobiia bacterium, assembly GCA_009843565.1. Taxonomy (GTDB): domain Bacteria; phylum Actinomycetota; class Acidimicrobiia; order Acidimicrobiales; family Bin134; genus Poriferisocius. Next base: position 6,504 of record VYDF01000218.1, read on the forward strand.
GCGCATGATCTGCCAGGGTTCGATGCTGTGATCGGTCTTGGCCAAGAGATCGGTGATCTCGTCCATGCGGTCGACGAATACGAACGACCGGGTGCGGGCCACTTCGGCGGAGAGCGCCGACATGAGCGTGAGGGTAAACAGGGAGAACTCAGCCACCGAACCGCTGATATCACAAAGGACCAGCAGCTCGGGTCGGTGGGGGCGGGGTCGTCGATAGGACACGTCGAAGGGCACGCCGCCGGAGTTGAGCGACTGGCGGACGGTGCGGCGGAGATTGACCCGGCCGCGGTAGAGCGACCTCCGTTTGCGGGTGAGGCGCGCCGCCATAACCCGGGCTAGAGGGCGGACTGCCTCGCGGACCCGGTCCAGTTCGGCCCGTGATGCATTGAGGAATTCGATGTCCTCGGTGGGTCCAGCAAAGAAGTCCTCGTCGGGCGGCCCGAGACGAGCCCTCACTTCAGCGGCCATAAGACGCTTGAGCTGGTCGATCCGAGCTCGTAGTTCGGCCGAAGACAGAGAGGGGTCAGCTCGGCGGGCGTCGCTCATCATGCGGGCCAGGTCGGCGCCCCGGTAGGCCCGTTGCAAGTGGTGCCCCTCGCTGCGGCGGTCGCCGTCCAACCCGGCGTGGGCCTCTACGAGGTTGACAGCTAGCGTCCGCAGATCACTGCTCGCGATGGCTAGGTCAGCAGCATCGGTTGACCCGAGCGGGATGCCTGACGGGCCGGAATCGGCTGGGTGGGCGGGGAAATGGCGGTCGAAGACAGCATCGAAGAGTTCATTGTGGCGGGGATGCTTGACCATTGTGACTCGTAGAGCTACCC
>VYDF01000132.1 GCA_009843565.1 Acidimicrobiia bacterium
CCTCGGGGTGCGCAACATCATGCTGAACTCTGTGCTTGAGCGGCGGGGCGAGATCGGGGTGCGCCGGGCGCTCGGTGCGCAAAAGAAGCACATAGCCGTGCAGTTCCTCATCGAGTCGATGCTGTTGACGTTGCTCGGCGGCATGGCGGGCACCGCGCTCGGTGTCGCGGTGGTGGCCGTGGTCACCCAAGTGCTGGACTGGCCAATGACGGTGGAATTGTCGTTCATCGGCATCGGCCTGGGCGTCACCCTGGGAGTGGGGCTGGTGGCCGGTATGTATCCCTCATGGCGGGCCTCCCGCATGGATCCCGCCGAAGCCGTCCGGCCCGCCGCCTAGTTCCACCTTCACGCCCTTACCTAGTCTTTGGCCATGACCATCACCCACGAGGACATCCAAGAACGGGCCAAGGAGTTCCTCGAGGCCAACGCCGTGCCCCGCAGCCAGCCGCCGGTGGAGTGGACCGAAGAATCGCTGGTGGCCGAATGCCGCCGGTTCCACCAGGCGTTGGCCGATGCGGGATTGGGGGGCATCACTTATCCGGTGGAGTTCGGCGGACAGGGCCTCGACAAGAGCTATCTCGAGGTGTTCAACCGGGAGCTGTCCCAATATCAGGCGCCGCTAGTCCCCGCCGCCATCTCCCATGGGATGTGCCTGCCGGTGATGAACGACTTCGGCACCCCCGAGCAGAAGGCCCGCTATCAGGCCGCGATCATCAGGTGCGACGAGCTTTGGTGCCAGATGTTCTCCGAGCCCGGCGCCGGCTCCGATGTGGCCTCGCTGGCCACCCGGGCGATACGCGACGGCGACCAGTGGGTGTTGAACGGCCAGAAGGTGTGGACCTCGGGCGCCCAGTACTGCGAGTACGGGCTGTGTGTGGCCCGCACCGATCCGACCCAGCCCAAGCACCGGGGGCTGTCCATGTTCATCGTCGACCTGTCGCTGCCCGGTGTGGAAATCCGACCGCTGCGCCAGATCAACGGGAGCTCGCATTTCAACGAGGTCTACCTCACCGACGTGAGCGTGGGCCACGACTGCCTGGTCGGGGGCGAAGGCAACGGCTGGAACGTGGCTGTGGCCATGCTGATGTACGAGCGGGTGGCCATTGGGGCCGGAGGCAGCGGAGCCATGTCCCGAACCATGGGCAGCGCCAAGCTCATCAAGGAGGCCCGCCAGAGGGGTCGCGACGGCGACCCGGTGGTGCGCGAAGCGCTGGCCGACCTCTACATCCGCGAGCGCATCCAGAGCTTCATCGGCATGCGGATTCGCCAGGCCGCCGAATCGGGCCGGGCGCCGGGGCCGGAGGGCTCTATCGCCAAGCTGAACGCGGCTCTGCTGAGCCGGCAAGCCTCCAACGTGGCCATCGAGCTGGCCGGACCGTCTGGCCAGGCCTGGGATGCAACCGAAGACGACGCCGACGAATGGGCCAGCGCCGTCATCGGCGCGCCGGCCATGGCCATTGCCGGGGGCACCAACGAGGTGCAGCGCAACATCATCGGCGAGCGGGTGTTGGGCCTGCCCAAAGAACCCGATCCCTTCAAGGGCCAGCCATGGGAGGAAGTCCCCCGCTCTTAGCGGGTCAGCTCAGCCCACACTCCATCAACGGCCACTGCCAGTTCCTCGGGAGTGCCGTCGTTCACGATCACGTAGTCGGCTATGGCCCGGCGCTGCTCGTCGCTGGCCTGGCTGGCCATGCGGGCTCGGGCCTGCTCCTCGCTAAGACCCCGCTCCAGTAGCCGGGGCAAGCGCACTTCCTCCGGAGCCTCCACCACCACTACCTGGGTGTAGCCCCTCCCCGACTCCAGCTGCCCTAGCCGGCTCTCGGTCAGCACCGCCATATCGAGAACGACCACTCGGACTTCTCCTGTTTGGGCCATCTCTTGAAGCTTCATGTCGAGCTCGGCATTGATGGCCGGATGGCTGATGGCCTCCAGCGCCGCCAGCCGATCAGAACGGCCGAACACCTCGGCAGCCACCTTGGCCCGATCGATGTGGCCGCGGTCGTCGGTGATTCCGGAGCCGAAAACGTCGATCACTCCCCGTTCGGCCCGACCTCCGGGGGCCAGCACGTCCCGACCGACGGCGTCCACATCGATCACCGCCGCCCCCAGTTCGGAAAACCGAGCTGCCGCGGTGGATTTCCCGGCCCCAATCCCCCCGGTAAGCCCCACCACCAACATCAATGTGAGGCTACCTGTCTTGGATGGCCGCACTCAGTCTGGGGCTGCCAGACTTGGGTTATGCGCGTCGAATTGACCGATGACCAGCTTGAGCTCCAACAGGAGCTGCGGTCGTATTTCGCCAACCTCATGACCGACGAGGTGCGGGCGAAGATCCGCCACACCGAGACCGAGGCCAACGAGGACTACAAGGCGCTGATCCGCCAGATCGGCAGCGACGGCTGGCTGGGTGTGGGCTGGCCCGTCGAATACGGCGGCAAGGGGTTCACCCCCATCGAGCAGTACATCTTCTTCAACGAGGCCTGGGCCGCCCAGGTACCGGTGCCATTCCTCACCATCAACACGGTGGGCCCCACCATCCGGGAGTACGGCAACGACCGCCAGAAAGACTTCTTCTTGAAGAAGATCCTGGCCGGTGAGATGCACTTCTCCATCGGCTACTCCGAGCCCACCGCGGGCACCGACCTGGCCGCCCTCAAGACCAAAGCGGTGCGCGACGGCGACGAGTGGATCATCAACGGCCAAAAGCAGTTCACCAGCTTGGCCTACGACGCCGACTACGTCTGGCTGGCCGCTCGCACCGATCCCGATGCCCCTGCCCACAAGGGCATCACCATGTTCTTGGCTCCCACCGACGACCCCGGCTTCGACATCCAGCCGTTCATCACCATGGGCGGCTCCCACACCACGTCCACGTTCTACGACAACGTGCGGGTGCCCGACTGGCTGCGGGTGGGCGAGGTGAACGGGGGCTGGGGCCTTATCACCAACCAGCTCAACCACGAGCGAGTGTCGCTGTGCGCCTCAGGGGGCATCGCCAATCTGGTCAACCAGGCCGTGGACTGGGCCAAAGAGGCCAAGCTGCCCGACGGACGCCGGGTGATCGACCAGGAGTGGGTGCAGGTGAAGCTGGCCGAGTGCCGGGCCCGGGTGGAGTTCTTGGACCTGTTGAACTGGAAGGTGGCCTACGAGAGCACCGTGGGCAACAACGTGAACCCGGCCCTGGCCTCCACCATCAAGGTGTGGGGCTCAGAGTCGATGCACCTCATCTACTCCGGTCTCACCGAGGTGGTTGGGGCCACCGGCCACCTCAAGAAGGGCTCCCCCCATGCCGAGTTCTCCAGCCGGATGGAGGAGTCCTACCGGGGATGTTGGATTCTGACCTTCGGCGGCGGCACCAACGAGATTCAACGGGACATCATCGGCATGGCCGGTCTCGGCCTGCCCCGCGAGAAGCGGCGCAAGTAGCCAGCATCAACAGGAGACGAATTATGGATTTCAGCCTCAGCGAAGAGCAGCAGGCCGTTTCTGAGCTGGCCAACCGGATCATGGGCGACCGTCTCGACATGGAGCGGCTCATGGAGATCGAGGCCGCCGACGAGTGGTTCGACCGGGACCTCTACGGCGAGCTGGCCGCGGCCGGACTCGTGGGCATCGGCCTGGACGAGGACGTAGGCGGCGGTGGCCTCGACCTAATCGCCGTCGGCCAGGTGCTGGAGGCCCAAGGCCGCCACGTAGCCCCGCTACCGCTATGGAGCGGGATGCTGGCCGCGTTGGCCGTGGACGCCTTCGGCTCCGACGAGCAGCGTCAGCAAGAACTGCCCGGCTGCGCCGACGGGTCAAACGTGCTGACCCTCGGCGTCCAGGAGTACCTGAACGACGACATCACCAACCCGACGGCCCGAGTGGTGGACGGCAAGATGGTGGGAACCAAAGAGGTGGTGGAGTTCGCCGCCGAATCGTCCAAGATCGTGGTGGTGGCCGGTCTGGACGACGGCACCGACAACGGCATCATCAGCGGAACCGGGTTGTTCTTGGTCGACCTGTCCGATCCTGGGATCACCATGGAAGCGGGCATGTCCACCCGGCTCCAGCCGGTTCACCAGGTGAGCTTCTACGGCGTCGGTTGTGAGCCGCTCGGAGACGCCGACGGCGCCTCAGTGGCGTGGCTGGCCGATCGAGCTGTGGCCCTGTTGTGCGCCACCCAGGTAGGCGTGGTCGACCGAGCGCTGCGCTTGGCCGCCGACTACACCTCGGAGCGGGAGCAGTTCGGGCGACCGGTGGCCACGTTCCAAGCTGTCACCCAGCGCCTCGCCGACCAGTTCATGCATGTGGAGGCGGTGCGGCTATGCACCAATGCCGTGCTCTACGACCTGAACGAGGGCAATGACGCCTCGCTGCGGCTGCCCATCGCCAAGTGGTACGCCTCCCACTGGGCCCACGATGTGGCCCACGCCACCCAGCACGTCCACGGCGGTATGGGAGTGAGCATCGACTACCCCCTCCACCGCTACACCCTGTGGAACAAGCACATCGAGTGCTCACTGGGCGCCGGCACTCAACAGCTCCGAACCCTGGGCGCGCAATTGGCGGCCAGTTAGGTCCTCTCAGCGATGTAGGCCGCCAGCTCGGCGATGCCCTCTTCGGCTTCGGGGGCGACGCCGGCGAGCAAGTGCCAAACGTGCATCATGTCTTGCCAGGGGCGGAACTCCACGGAGCCGCTGGCGTTCTCGATGCCCTTGACTACTCGAGTGCTGTCGTCGTAGAGCACCTCCTCGGTGCCCACCTGGATCATCATGGGGGGCAGGTCTTCGAACTTGCCGAACACCGGCGAGATGTAGGGGTCAGCAGCGTCCACGCTTTGCGCGTAGGCCATGACCATGCCATGCAGGGCGTCGCCGCCGGACAGCATGGGATCGCGCTCAGCCCGCTCGGTCATTGAGTCGCCCGAGAACGTCAAGTCGGTCCACGGCGAGATGGGAGCCGCGCAGGCGGGCTGCTCCAAGCCCTCGTCCCGCAGCTTCATGCACAGCGCGATGGTCAGTCCTCCGCCGGCGGAGTCGCCGCTGATCGCGGTGTGGGCCGGCTCTCCCCCATTGGCCAGGTGCCATTGCCACGCGGCCATGGCGTCGTCCAGGGCGGCCGGGAAGGGATTCTCGGGAGCGAGGCGGTAGTCCACGTTCAAGAGCCGGGCCTTGGCCGCAACCGCCAATCGGCTCACCACGTGACGGTGGGTGTTGAGGTTGCCCACCACATAGCCACCGCCGTGCAGGTAGATGATGGTCCGGTTGCCTTCCACTTCGGGGGGTGTCACCCACTCGGCAGGCACCCCTCCGGCGTCTACCGGAGCCACACTTACCCCGTCGGGAATGGGCCTTGAGCTGTACGACGCCTCAAATCCAGCCCGAGTCGTCTCCAGGTCAGGCGGGGGTCCGGCGTTCGCTTGCTGCATCTGCTGCCTTATTGCGGCGGCCGCGGCGTTGTAGGCGTCTGACGGCATGAACTCTCTCCTCAGCGGTTTGGTATACACCTATTCCTAATAGACCCGGTCGGGATCCACCACGTTGCGCAGCGGCTCTTCGGCCAAGAAGCGATCCAGGTTGTCGCAGAACAGCTCCATCAGGGCCTCGTTGTAGCCCTCCCTGGCGGTGGAGCAATGGGGCGACAAGTACATGTTGGGGGCAGTCCACAGGGGGCTGTCCGCCGGCAGCGGTTCCTCCCTGGTCACATCGAGCACCGCGGCTCCCACCTGGCCCGATTCCAATGCGGCCACCAGCGCGGCCTCGTCGATGATCGTCCCCCGCCCCACGTTCACCAGCACTACCCCGGACTTGAGCCGCCCGAGGCGTTCGGCGTCGAACAGGTCGATGGTCTCTGGCGTTTGGGGGGCACTCAACACCACCGCATCGCAGCGAACCAGCATCTCATCCAGCCCGTCGGGGCCGAACAACTCGTCCACGTCGGGATCGGTGTCGCCGGTCTGGGCCGACCGACGGTTGCCCAGCACCGTGGTCTCAAATGCCTTGGCCCGGCGGGCCACATCCCGGCCGATGGCCCCCAGCCCAACGATGCCGATGGTCTTGCCCTTCACCAGCAACCCTTGGTGAAATTCCCAGCGGTGGTCTTTCTGCTGTCTCTCCAGCACCCGGATGTCTTTCCACACCTCCAGCAAGCGGCCGATGACGAATTCGGCGATAGGAGTCGAGGCCACCCCGGCCGCGTTGGTCAACACGATGCCCTTGGCCTTGAACTTGGCCGGTTCGAGTTGGCCGATGCCCGCTCCGATGGCCTGCACCCACCGCAACCGGCTATTCCAATCCCAGATTCCATGGGGCAGGTCGAGGGCCATCAGCACATCGGCCGCCGCGATGGTCTCCTTCTCCCGCTCAGTGAGGGGCGGCGCGGCGGCCAGCAACTCCTCGGTGACCCGGCCCTTGGCCTTGGCGTCGCGAAGCGAGTGGGGTTCGAAGTAGGCCACGTGGTGAAACCTCACCTCTGGGAACCGCCGGTGCAGATCATCGAGCTCCGACTCGTCCATCGCCAGCGGAAACATCACAACCGCGTTGACTTTGCTCACGGCGGGAACCCTAGTTTCCGACACCATCTCCTACCGCAAGCAAGCAGTAGCGTCGGCTCATGGACACTCTTCAGGGCAAAGCAGCAGTCATCACCGGCGGGGCCAGCGGTATGGGTCGGGCCATGGCCGACCGATTTGGCGCGGCCGGGGCCCGCATCATGATTGCCGATGTGGAGGGACCAGCTATGGACGCCGCGGTGTCCGAGTTGAAAGACGCCGGGGTGGACGCGGTGGGCGTGCTCACCGACGTGAGCTCGGAGCAAGACATGGACGAGCTGGCCGAGGCCGCCTTTTCCCGGTTTGGACAGGTAAACGTGGTGTGCAACAACGCCGGGGTGGGCTCCGGCGGCTTGACGCACACGCTGACCACCGCCGACTGGCAGTGGATCCTCGGGGTCAACCTGTGGGGGGTGATCCACGGGCTCCGAGTGTTCTTGCCCCACCTGATGGAGCACGGCGACGGCCACATCGTGAACACCGGCTCGGTTGCCGGCCACACCTCCTACCCCAATATCGGCCCCTACAACGCCTCCAAGCATGCGGTGGTGACCATCTCCGAGACGCTCTACAACGAGCTTCAGGAGAGCGGGTCAACTGTCGGCGTGTCGGTGCTTTGCCCCGGATTGGTCACCACCAACATCATCAACTCCGATCGCAACCGCCCCGAGACGCTGCGCTCGCCGATCATCCCGCCCGAACCCACCCCCGAAGACGAGGAG
>VYDF01000223.1 GCA_009843565.1 Acidimicrobiia bacterium
CCGAGGTAGTCGTGATGGAGCAGGGGGACGGTCATCCACTCGGCCATAGTGGAGAACAGCGACACCTCGATATTGGCGCCCTCGCCGGTGCGGGCTTGGCGGACCAGCGCCTGGCTGATGGCTCGGGCCGCGGCCTCGCCGGTGGCGATGTCGGCCACCGACACCCCTACTCGACCCAGAGGCCCCGGTGCGCCCGATACAGACACGAGGCCGCTCTCGGCCTGCACCAGAAGGTCGTATGCCTTCATCTGGGCATACGGCCCAGATGGCCCATAGCCCGAGATGTCGCAGGTAACCAGCCGGGGAAACTGCTCGCGCAGGGACTCGGAGCCGAATCCCAGCCGGCTTGCCGCACCCACGGCCAGGTTTTGGATGTAGACGTCGGCCCGCTCGATCATCCGACTCAGCAGCGCTTGATCTTGCGCGTCCTTGAGGTCGAGGACGATCGACTCCTTGCCCCGGTTCAGCCAGGCGAAGTAGCTGGCCAGCCCATCGGCGGCGGCGTCGTAGCCTCGGGAAAAGTCGCCCTCGGCCCGCTCGATCTTGATGACCCGGGCTCCGGCGTCGGCCAGCCGACACGACGCCAGCGGTCCCGCCACTGCTTGTTCGACAGAGACGACGAGCACACCGTCCAGCGGCTTTGCCGAGCTCACGCCAGCAACGTACCCCTGCATGGGCCGAGACGACACACCACTATGCTGCGGCCATGACACCTGAAGAGATCTTGGACTTGGTCCGCGAGCATGCCGCGGCCGAAGCCAAGAACGACGCCGAGCGGACGCTGGCCACTCTGGTGGACGAGCCAACCTATGAGTTCTGGCCGATGGGCGTGGGCTTCACCGGCGGCGATCTGGCCCGGACCTTCTACCTGGAGCAGTATCCGAAGTTTGCCCAACGGGTAACCAACTACGGGGTGCTGGGGGAGTGGGCCAACGACTCTTGCGGCATTCAGGAGTACTGGGTGGAGACCGACGGGGAGACCCGCCACATGGTGATGTCGATGATGCCTGTGGAAGGCGACCTCCTAGCAGGAGAGAAGCTGTATTGCGGCGAGGCCTTCGTCGAAGCGCTGCTCGGCCCCTTGACCGCGCACCTGAAGCCGCTCTAACTCAGCAAGTGCTTTTGCACTTTGCCCAATGCGTTGCGAGGGAGTTCCTCGACCAGGTGGAGCAGCCGGGGGTGCTTGAAATCGGCGCATACTCCGTCTAGGTGAGACCGCAGGTTTTCGAGCGTCGGTTTCTTTCCGGTGGCGGGCACGACCCAGGCGGTAACCAGCTCGCCCCACTCTTCGTCGGGGGTGCCGGTGACGGCCACGTCGTCTACTTCGGGGTGGGAGCGCAGGGCGTCCTCCACCTCGCGGGGGTAGACGTTTAGGCCACCGGAGATCACCAGTTCCTTGGCCCGGCCTCGCAGCCGCAGATAGCCCGCCTCGTCGAACTCGCCCAGATCGCCGGTGCTGAACCAGCCCTCTTCGTCGAACGCTTCGGCGGTGGCCTCCGGGCGGCGCCAATAGCCGGCGAACACGTTTGGCCCCCGCACCAGCACTTCGCCGGTGTCGGGAGCGAGCCGCAATTCCACTCCCGGTAGCGGGTATCCCACCGTGCCGGCTCGGCGCTCGCCGTCGTGGGGGTTGGAAACCAGCATGATGGTCTCGGTCATGCCGTAACGCTCCAGCGCCCGCACCCCGGCGGCCTCCTCCAGACGTCGGTGCAGATCAGCTGACAGCGGGGCGGAGCCGGCCACGCACAGCCGCAGCCGGGACAGTTCTCCGACTCGGGGCGACTGGGCCAGCCGGGTGTACATGGTGGGCACCCCGAAGAACAGGGTGGCGTCATGGGCGGCGGCTGTGTCCAGTACCGCGTCAGGGGAGAATCCGTCGAGCAGTACCGCCGACGCGCCGGTCAAAAGCGTGCCGTGCAGCCCCACGCCCAATCCGTGCATGTGGAACAAGGGCAAGGCCAGAACCAGGCGATCCTCGGGCTCCCACCGCCAGGCAATTCGGACCGACTCGGCCCCGGCCAGCAAATTCCCATGAGTCAGCACTGCCCCCTTGGGCACTCCGGTGGTGCCTGAGGTGTAGCCCAACAGCGCGGGGTCGCCGCTGGAGAGCTGATCCAGACTGGGGGCGTTGTCGTCGCCAATGTCCAACCGAGGCGAGACCACCATCATCTCTGGGGCAAGCTCGACCAGCCATCGCACCCACTCGGGGTTGTCCACCACCGCGGCCCGAGGGTCGGCGTCGCCGACAATGTGGGCCAGTTCGGCCTTCTGGTATGCCCCATTCACCGGCACCACGATGAGGCCCAGTCGCAGAGCAGCCACATGGGCCACCACCAAGTCGATCGACGCCGCCGCCGACAAGATGATGCGGTCGCCCTTGCGCAGCCCCGCGCCGTAGAGCCGCCCAGCGGCAGCCTTCGTGCGCCGAGCCAAGTCTCCCCTCGTGACCCACCCGGTGCCCGCATCCCACAGCGTCGGTTTGGATGTCTCAAACGCCCAGCACTTGCTCCACGCCGCCGGCAGGCTGACCTCGGCAGTCAGGTCCACTGAATCGGGATCAACCCCCTCAGGGAAGTGCACAGCATCGGCTCGTCCCGCCGCGTTCATCGGGCGATCATGTCACAGCATCTCGGTGTAGGCCGTTGTTATTGTCATCACCCGTCGATACCATGACCCTGATGCCTATACCCATCACCGACCCCGCCGAAGACGGCTTGGATCCCTCGGTGTTCGACGAGGCATTCTTGGCTGTCGAGGCTGAATTGGCCGAGAGCGCCCTCCGAAATGAGCCTGAAGGTGATTTGCTGACCGTTGACGATCTTCGTGAATGGGCTGAGCGCCTCAGGTCCTCTATCGAGGAGGGCGACGACCTGGAGCCTCCCCGATAGATTCTTGGGGCCAGTCTTCAATAGTTGGGCAGAAACTAAGGATGTAGCCGCTCGGTACCAACTCCTGTTAGGCCTGTTTGAACTCGCTGATCGTCCTTGGAACAAATTGCCGGGCTTTCCCATGCCTGGACGCTCCCCCATGTGGCGTTGGGCCAAGATTGGGCCAACGTATGTAACGTTCCTGGTTGCTGAAGCTCAGGGCAAACTTGTGATTGTCGATATCCGAGACGAGTAGTCTCACTCCCCGTGCCATTGAACCTGGCCACTGTGTGGGAAGCGGCTGCTGAGGTCGTGCCGGATGCGGATGCGGTGGTGTGTCAACCGGTCAGTCGAACCTGGCGGGAATTCGAGGATCGGGCCGCCCGGCTGGCTGCCGCGCTAGGCGGATTCGGCATTGGGGATGGCGACAACGTAGGGCTGTACTTGTATAACGGCAACCCCTACAGCGAGGTCACGTTCGGGGCGTTCAAGGCCCGGGCCGCCCCTTGCAACGTGAACTACCGCTACCTGGCCGGGGAGCTGCAACACCTGCTGGAAGACGCCGATGCCAAGGCGGTGTTCTTCTCCCCGGAGTTGGCCGATCGGGTGGACGAAGCCCGAGCGAGCCTGCCTCTGCTGCGAGCGGCAATTCAGGTTGGCGAGCCCGGTGACAAAGTGCCCGACTGGGCGCTGGACTATGAGCAGTTGATCGCCGAACACGATCCGGCTCCGCCCATCGACCGCAGCCCCGACGACCTGTGGATGCTGTACACCGGGGGCACCACCGGCAAGCCCAAAGGGGTCATGTGGCCCCACAGCTCGCTGATCGGCACCATGCTTGCCCCGTTTCGAGCGCTGAGCCTGCCCCTTCCCGAGACGGTCGATCTGGCAAAGTCCAACATCGCCGCCATCTACGACAGCAACCGGGTTACCCGTCAGTTGGCCGCCTCCCCTCTGATGCACGGCACCGCCAGCATCGTGTCGTTGGCCACCTTCACCCAGGGCGGGGCGGTGATCACCATGCCCGAGCGCAGCTTTGACGCCGACGCCCTGTGGCGCTGTGTGGAGCGCGACCGGGCCACGGTGCTCACCATCGTGGGCGACGCCTTCGGGCGGCCCATGGCCGAGGCCTTGGACGCGGCCGCAGCGAGAGGCGAGCCCTACGACCTGTCATCGGTGTTCATGGTTATGTCCTCCGGTGTGATCTGGAGCCAGCCGGCCAAGGAGGCGCTGTTGGTACACAAAGACATAAAGCTGGTCGACTCCCTCGGATCCAGCGAGGGCACCGGCACGGGAATGAGAATCAGCGACCGTAAGGGTGGCTCGGCCACCGCTCGGTTCACCTTAGGAGAGAACGCCGCGGTGTTCGACGAAGAGGGCCAGCCGGTGGAGCCCGGCTCAGGACAGCAGGGCATGGTGGCGGTGGGCGGCCCCATCCCCATCGGCTACTACAAGGACCCGGAGAAGACGGCAGCCACATTCCGCACCATCGCCGGACGGCGCTGGTCGGTGCCCGGCGACTGGGCCACCGTGGAAGCCGACGGCACCATCACGTTGCTGGGCCGGGGCTCGGCATGCATCAACAGCGCAGGGGAGAAGATCTACCCCGAGGAAGTGGAGGAGGCGGTGAAGGCCCATCCCGCGGTGGCCGACTGCCTGGTGGTCGGGGTGCCTGACCCCAAATGGGGCGAGGCGGTGACCGCGGTGGTGCAAATGGCCGGCGAGGCCAGTGATGAGGAGGTTATCGCCGATGCCCGCACCCGTTTGGCGGCCTACAAGCTCCCTAAGTCCCTTATTCGCTGTGATGCGGTCCAGCGGGGCGCCAACGGCAAGCCCGACTATCAGTGGGCCAAGCAGTTCGCCCTCGACTCGCTGTCCCAGTAGGCCCCGATCTGAAAACATGGGTCTATGAGCATCAAAGTGACCGCATTGCCAGCGGCCTTGGGGGCCACGGTGGAGGGGTTGGACGCCGATCATCTCGACGACGTAGTAGCAGCCGAGCTGCGAGAGGCGTTCTGGGCCCACAAAGTGCTGTTCTTCCCCCAGATCCATCTGACTGATGAGCAGCACGTGGCCCTGGGCTCGCTGTTCGGCGATCTGGAGGCGGTGAGCAACGACGACACCGACCATCGCCACCACCACACGGTGGACGACCAGGGCAAGATCCTGGTGCTGGACAGCTCCAATGAGTACTCCCGGGCTAACTTCTGGCACACCGACGTGACCTTTGCCCGCCAGCCCCCGCTGGGCTCGCTGTTGTCGATGAAGGAGTCTCCACCCTCGGGGGGCGACACCATGTGGGCCAACACCCAGGCCGCTTACGAGGGGCTGTCGGAGCCACTCAAGGCAGCTCTCGAGGGCCTGATTGCCCGTCATGGTCGGGTCGGGCTCACCGATATGACCGACCACCCGGCGGTGACCATTCACCCCGAAACCGGCAAACGGGTTCTGTTCGTGAACCGGGGATGGACGTCGTCGCTCCAGGGGATGAGCCACCTGGAGAGCAGGTGCCTGCTGGCGCTGTTGTGCGATCACATGGAGCAGCCCGAGTACGTCGTGAGGTGGCGGTGGAGCGACGGCGACGCCGCCTTGTGGGACAACCGCTGCACCATGCACTACGCCATCGACGACTACGGCGCCGACCACCGGCGCATTCACCGGGTCACAATCTACGACCCCTCTGGTGCTGGCCCGGTAGCGGCTTCGCCCGCGGCCTAGCTACAGCTCCAACAGGGCCTGTTCCACCACCTCGGTCAGCGCGGGGTGGATATAGAGCTGGCCTCGAGCCATCTCGTCCACGGTGAGGCCAAATTGGAATCCCTGGATGAGTTGCTGGATGAGAGTGGGGGCTTGGGGGCCGATGATGTGGGCGCCCAGCAGTCGCCGGGTCTCGGGATCGGCGAGCACCTTGGCGAAGCTGGTGGTGTCCTCCATGGCCCAGCCATAGGCGGTGTCACTATAGGGGCGTACGGCCTTCAGATAGGGTCGCCCCTCGGCTCGCAGTGCCTGCTCGGTGGCCCCTACCGCGGCCACCTGCGGATAGGCGAACACCGCATGGGGGATGCCCGAGTGATCGGGCGCCCGCAGGTCGTTGGGGTTGGCGATGTTGTGGGCTACTGCCCGGGTGTCCTCGTTGGCAGTGTGCTTGAGCTGGGCCGCATGGCAGATGTCGCCCAGCGCCCACACCCCTTCGACGCCGGTGCGGAGATACTCATCGATCACCACATAGCCGGCGTCGTCGAGCGCCACCCCGGAACGGGTCACGCCCAGTTGCTCGCCGTTGGGTATCCGGCCGGTGGCCAGCAACAGCACGTCGCCGATCGCATCCCGCGCCTCGGTATGCACGGTGATCTGCGATCCCGCCTGGGACACCCCGACGATGGGGGAGCCGAGGGCGCAGTCCATCCGCCGGGACACGATTTCGGTGAACGCGGCCGACACGTCCTCGTCCTCGGCCCGCAGCAGGCGCTCGGAGCGGTTGACGATGGACACCGACACCTCCATGGCGTCGAACACGTGGCCCAGCTCGGCGGCGATATACCCGCCCCCCAAGATCACCAGCCGCTCGGGCAGCGACTCCAGGCGCATGACGGTGTCGGAGGTGTGGTAGGGCACCTCGTCCAGACCGGGGATCGGAGGGATGAAGGGCCGGGCCCCGGCAGCCAGCACGATGTGGTCTCCGGTGAGCTGCCGCCCGTTCACATCCAGCGTCTTGTGGCCGACAAAGCGGGCGTCGCCGTTGAACACGGTGACGTTGTCGAGGCTGTGGCGGTAGTCCTCGCCGCCTTGGGCGATGGGGTCGATGCGCCCGAACACCCGGCCCACGATCTCGGGCCAGCGCACCCCGTCGAGCGAGCTGTCCACCCCCAGGTGCCCGGTGCGGCCGGCCTGATGGGCGGTATCGGCGGCGTACACGAACATCTTGGAGGGGATGCATCCCCGATTGAGGCAGGTGCCCCCAAACACGTCGCGCTCGATCAGCGCCACCCGCCAGTGGTCGAAATCGGGGGTCAAAACGCTGTTGCCCGACCCAGTTCCCACCACCACCAAGTCGAAGTGCTCGGGTGATTCAGCCATCAGCCGGCTTGGGGTGGCCCCTTGGCGGTTTGGTCCTCGTCGATGAGCTGGCCCCGGAAGCTGGGGTTGCGACCCAACTGAATGTCCTCATGGCGGTTCATGATGGCCGGGGCGTACACGTAGTCGGTCCAGATGTAGAACTGGTTGTCGAGCACGGCCTGATACACCAGCTCGGCAACCTCGGGCGGCTTCACCGCATCCTCGTAGATGGCCATCATCATCTGGATCCGCTCCTCGTCTTCGGGGGTGGGATC
>VYDF01000015.1 GCA_009843565.1 Acidimicrobiia bacterium
TCACCCGCGACCCGACGATTTGGTCGTTCACCTTCAGCATGGGACCGCACTTCTGTCTGGGGCAGGCCCTGGCCCGGGCCGAGCTCCAGGAGACTGCCGCCGCCATCGCCCGCCACACCCGAGACCTCGAGCTCACCGCCGAACCCCAGTGGCTGCCCCGGGTCATGGTCAACCACGTCGACCGCTGTCCCATCCGCTACCGCTTCGAACCCTGAATCCGAGCGAGGCTGTCGCCCGCCGCCGCCCAAGAGAATCTTGCCTGCTTGGTGTATGGGTGGTGTACGCTTTGTGCGTGGCTCGAACGAACATCGATATAGATGAGGAGGCTTGCGCTGAGGTCATGCGGCGCTACCAGCTGCGCACCAAGCGGGAAGCCGTGAACTTGGCCCTGAGCATGGTGGCCGCCGAGCCGATGACGGTGGAGGAGGCACTTCAGATGCAGGGGGCCGGATGGGAAGGCGACCTCGACGAGATGCGGACTCACGACGTCAGGTGATTCTCGTCGACACCTCGGTGTGGGTGGAGTATCTCCGCAATACGGGAAGCGATTCACACATCAGGCTCCGGTTGCTGACAACAACCAAGGCCGAACTAGCTATTACCGATGCAGTGAGACTGGAAGTCCTAGCCGGTGCCCGTGACGACCTCCACGAGCAGAAACTCAAACGTCTCTTGGCCCGAGCCGTAGTCCTTCCCACCCACCCCTCGCACTACGACCACGCCGCCGCCGTCTATCGTTCCTGCCGCAGGAGGGGCGACACTGTTCGCAAGCTCTTGGATTGCTTGATCGCCGCGGTGGCCATCCAATCCGGGGTTCCGGTTCTTCATGCCGACAGTGACTTCGATGTGATGGCCCGACACACTGATCTTGAGGTCGTAGACCTGACCTAGCCTTGCTGCGTGATAACCAGAGGAAAGAGGCACACTCGTGCCTGAACTGCCTGATGTGGTTGTGTATTTGGAGGCGTTGGACCGGTTTGTCGTGGGCCGGGAGCTGCGGAAGATCCGGGTGGTGGGCATCAGCCTGCTCAAATCGTTCGATCCGCCTATCGGAGGGGTAGAGGGCCGAACCGTCGTGGGTACGCAGCGACTGGGCAAGCGCCTGGTGCTGGAGTTGGACGGGCCCGACGAGTTGTACATGGTGATCCACCTCATGGTGGCAGGGCGACTGCGGTGGCGGGACCAGACCGGGGCCAAGCCGCCGGGGAAGATCGGGCTGGCTGCATTCGACTTCGACCACGGCACCCTGGTGCTAACCGAAGCCAGCAAGCGCAAGAGGGCGTCGCTGTGGCTCGTCCAAGGCGCCGATGCCCTAGCTGAGCAGCACGACCGGGGCGGGGTGGAGCCACTGGAGGTAGATGGAACTGGTTTCCGCGAGGCCTTGACTTCTCGAAACCGCACTCTCAAGCGAGCTCTGTGCGACCCCACCGCGTTCAGCGGTATCGGCAACGCCTATAGCGACGAGATTCTGTTCCATGCCGGACTGTCTCCGGTTCAGCGCACGGGCAATCTCAACAAAGAAGAGATCGCCCGCCTCCACCTGGCCACCCGAACCACGCTGGTCGACTGGACCGACCGCCATCGTCTAACCGTGGGAGACGGCTTCCCCGACAAGGTGACCGCCTTCCACGACGACATGGCCGTCCATGGCAAGTACAACCAGCCTTGCCCGGTGTGCGGGGTTCCCGTTCAGCGCATCGTCTACGCCGACAACGAGGTGAACTACTGCCCCCAGTGCCAGACCGACGGCCGGGTGCTAGCCGACCGCTCTCTGTCTCGTCTCCTCAAAGACGACTGGCCTCGCAGCATCGAAGATTTAGAGGACTGATCAAATTGATCGGTAGTCTCCCGTTCTCACCCCGGAGGAGAGCATGATGAGTTCGTTCAACCGAGAGTCCACCGCCGAAGAGGTCGTTGACGGACTCGACCTGTCAGGACAGGTCTTCATGATCACCGGCACCACCAGCGGGCTGGGCGAGGAGTCAGCTCGGGTGCTGGCCGCCCGTGGTGCCCAGGTGGCCATGCTGGCCCGCAATCCCCAGGCGAACCTTGAAGCTGCAGAAGGCATCCGATCGTCGGTGCCCGATGCTGAATTGTCGACCCATCAAATGGACCTTGGCGATCTGGCCAGCGTGGAGCGCTTCGCAGCCGAGGCCGCCAACCAGTTCGAACGCATCGACGCACTGATCAACAACGCCGGGGTGATGTGCTGTCCATTCGGCCGTACGACCGACGGCTTCGAGATGCAGTTCGGCACCAACCACTTGGGGCATTTCGCCTTGACCGCCCAGCTGATGCCGCTCTTGCGCCAAGCCGAGAAACCCCGGGTGGTCACCCTCTCGTCGGGAGGCCATCGCATCTCCGACGTAGACCTCGACGACCCCAACTTCGAAAACACCCCCTACGACCCCTGGGTGGCCTATGGCCGGTCCAAGACCGCCAACATCCACTTCGCCGCCGAGTTGGCCCGGCGCTTCGGCGATGAATTGCTCTCGCTCTCGGTTCACCCTGGCGCGATACCCACCAAGCTGGGGCGGCACATGACCAAAGAGATGATCGAGGGCATGAGGGAACGAGCCAAAGCGAGTTCATCCTCAGGCCAAGGCCTCCAGTACAAGACCCTGGAGTCCGGTGCCGCCACCCAGGTATGGGCCGCAACCGCACCGGAACTCGCTGACCAAAACGGCAAGTACTTGGCCGACTGCAACGTGGCCGAGCCGGGGACAGGCGAAATCGGCTACGCCCCCCACATCTACAACCCGCCCACTGAGGCCGCCCTATGGGACCTCAGCGAGCGCCTCGTGGGCTTGTCGTTCTAGCCAGTCACTAGGGCTTGCGGGGGCCGCCCCGAGTGCCGGGCCAGCGGGAGCCGCTAATGACGTCGGCCATCGGCCAGAACGCATCGGGATCCAGAGGTCCGGCGTTGGTGATCTGGCGGTCAATCATCCGGTTGGTCACCAGCTGCGCCGACAGCTGCTCGACGATCGGGAAGTAGCGGGCCACGGGATCCCACGGGCTGTCCAGCAACCGCAGCTCACCGTCGATCTCCTCGACGTGGACTTGCTCAAAGGTGGTGGCCACATCCACGACGTGGGGTGGGAAGTCGTACTCCTTCTCCGCGCCGCCGATGGCCCGGGAGTACTTGGTCCACCATTCGTGCTCGGTGTACTCGCCGGCCTTCGGCTCCACCGCTCCGGTCACGTCGCCCTCGAACTCGATGAACGTGTAGCCCTGATGGATCGTCCGGGCCTCCACCCGGTTGCCCAAGCGGTAAAAGCGGATGTCGCACGGATACTTGGGCTGTCCGTTGGTCTCGCCGCTGATAAAGATGGCGGCCTCTTGGTCGATGCCCAATCCCAAGCTGTATTGACCGCTCACACCCTGCCAACTGGCCGGGACCTTCACGCTGACGCCGTACTCTGGCTCGCCCAGCACCGGCACGCAGTACACCCCCACCGTGACGATCGGCTCGCCTGGGGTGAGCCCGGGCGGGAGAATCTGCTCAATGCCGGCCGGATCAGTCCGGTACTCCACGGTCAGCTTCGGCCAACCGGCAACCTCGCCGGGCCGGCTCATCGGGGTCTCAGTCATGGTGCCTCCAGTACCGGATACCGCGATCGATGCGGTTCCGCTTGTTCAACCGCCACAGTGTATTGAGAACAGAAAAGCGGCGCACCGCTGAGGTTCCCGGCCGTCCGCATCGCCATACTGGAACCGTGGGGTTCTCAGTGACAAGCGACGTGTCCCACGCGGTGAAATGACCAATTTTGCCGAGTTCATGGAACGGGCGCTGTATGACCCTGAGCACGGGTTCTACGAATCAGGACAAGCCGGGCGGCGAGGGGGCCACTTCATCACCAGCCCCGAAGTCGGGCCGCTGTTCGGCGCAGTAGTGGGTCGAGCACTGGACCGCCGCTGGGAGGAAATGAGCCGTCCCGACCCGTTCACCGTGATCGACGCCGGCGCCGGTCCAGGCACTCTGGCCCGCACCGTGGCCAAGGCCGAGCCCGATTGCGCGCCGGCCCTGCAGTGGATCAACGTAGAGCGCAGCGCGGCAGGGCGGGCGACTCACACCGTGGGAGAGTCGGCCTCCGCTATGCCCGATGGACCGATCATCGGTGTGATCATGGCCAATGAACTGCTGGACAACCTGCCGCTGCGCCTTCTTGATCCCGAGGGTGGCGTGGTTGGCGAGCATCGTCCGAGCCCGGAGATTCGGCTGACACCCCGCCAAGACCAGGCCTGTGCCTGGCTAGCCCAAGCCCTGTCTCTCGTGAGCCAAGGCACAGTGATGGTCATCGACTACATGAGCACCACCGAGGAGATGGCCTCCCGACCGTGGCCCGAGTGGCTACGGACCTACCGGGGCCACGAACGGGGCGACGACCCATGGACCTCTCCCGGCACCCAAGACATCACCTGCGAGGTGGCCTTGGATCAACTTTCGGCGGTGTGTCCTCCCACCAGGGTCACTGACCAAGCCACCTGGCTCAAGGCTCACGGCATCGACAATTTGGTGGCCGAGGGTAATGCCGCCTGGCAGGCCGGTGCCGCCCAAGGGGATCTGCCCGCCTTGGCCGGGCGCAGCCGGGCCATCGAAGCCGAGGCCCTTCTAGACCCGGCCGGACTAGGAGGATTCACTGTGGCCGAATGGGATGTGCCTGCCCCGGATTGAGACTAATCAGGCCTTGGCCCGAACCGCGGCCCGAAATCCCAATGCCACTGGGTTCACTCCGTCGGTTTCGGGGTGTATGGCCACCTGATATCGGCCCGGCGTCGGCAGCTTCATCGCTCGAAAATCAGCCACGAACGGCACGTTGACCAGCTCGCCGGGGTCGTGCCCCGACCCAAGCTTCACCTGGACCTCGCCCACCATCTCGGCCAGCTTCCGCCCGTCGGCGTCCTCCACCCTTACCTTGATCTTGTTGGCTTCGGCCGCTTCCACCGGCGACATCTCCAACACCAGTGCCAGCATGACCCCGATGGGCGCGGGAAACGACTCCCGATAAACCCGGGTGATGCCCGCCGAGCTCACAAACAAGAGCCCCTCGCGCACTTGGGCAAAATCACAAAGCGTGGCAACTCTTATATCCATAACCGCCGATCAGCTCCCAACCCGAAATGACTCCACTACCTGACCATATCCTTCGCGACACGACAGAATGTAGGCTCGCCGCGCCGTCCCGCGAGCGCATCGGAAAGGACCGACCATGGCCGAAGCCACTATCGAGGACTACTACGTCGAAGAGCGCACCTTCGCCCCGGCCGCTGATTTCGCCGACGCCGCGCTGGCTAGCGACCGATCGCTCTACGACGAGGCCGATGCCGATTACGAATCGTTCTGGGCTCGGCAAGCCCGGGATCTGCTGAGCTGGGACGCCGACTTCCACACCGTCCTGGACTGGGACCTGCCCTTTGCCCGGTGGTTCATCGGCGGCACCCTCAACGTGTCGTACAACTGCCTCGACCGCCACGTCGCCGCGGGCAAAGGCGACAAGATTGCCTTCCACTGGGAGGGCGAACCGGGAGACACCCTCACCATCACCTACGCCGACCTGCTCACCGAAGTCTCCAAGTTCGCCAACGTGCTCAAGGGCCTGGGCCTGGGCGCGGGCGACCGGGTGGCCATCTACATGCCGATGATCCCCGAGCTGCCGGTGGCCATGCTGGCCTGCACCCGCATCGGAGTGGCCCACTCGGTGATTTTCGGCGGCTTCTCACCCGACGCCATCGTCGACCGATGCGAAGACGCCGAGGCCCGCCTCATCATCACCGCCGACGCCGGCTATCGCCGCGGTGCCCCCTCGATGCTGAAGCCCAACGTGGACACCGCTCTCAACCAGGGAGCGGCCTCGGTGGAGCACGTTGTGGTGGTCAACCGCTGCGACTCCGACGTTGAGATGGCCGAGGGCCGGGATCTGTGGTGGCACGACCTCATGGCCGATGCTTCGGCCGACTGTCCGCCCGAGCCCATGGACTCGGAGGCGCTTCTCTATCTGCTGTACACCTCGGGCACCACCGCCAAGCCCAAGGGCATCATGCACACCACCGGCGGCTATCTCACCCAGGTGGCCTTCACCCACAAGTACGTGTTCGACCTGAAGCCCGACACCGACATCTATTGGTGCGCGGCCGATATCGGCTGGGTCACCGGTCACAGCTACATCGTGTACGGCCCGCTGGCCAACGGCGCCACCTCGGTGATCTACGAGGGCACCCCCGACACCCCCGGCCGCGACCGACTCTGGGACATCGTCGAGCGCTATGGCGTCACCCAGCTCTATACCGCCCCCACCGCCATCCGCACCTTCATGAAGTGGGGCGCCCAGGAGCCAGCCAAGCACGATCTGTCCAGCCTGCGGGTATTGGGCACGGTGGGCGAGCCCATCAACCCCGAAGCCTGGATGTGGTACCACACCCACATCGGCGGCAACAGCTGCCCCATCGTGGACACCTGGTGGCAGACCGAGACCGGCGGCCACATGATCTCCCCTCTGCCCGGCATCACCACCACAAAGCCGGGGTCGGCCACCCACACCATTCCCGGGGTGTTCGCCGAGTTGGTTGACGACGACGGCCGCCCGGTAGAGCGGGGTGGCGGCTACCTCACCATCACCCGCCCGTGGCCGTCGATGCTGCGGGGTATCTGGGGCGATCCCGAGCGCTACCGGGAGACTTAT
Source organism: Acidimicrobiia bacterium (assembly GCA_009843565.1). GTDB lineage: Bacteria > Actinomycetota > Acidimicrobiia > Acidimicrobiales > Bin134 > Poriferisocius. The sequence continues at coordinate 6,681 of VYDF01000015.1, forward strand.
TGGAGTCGATTCGAGGGCCGCTATTTCGCGGGCGACGGGGCCAAGGTTGACGACGACGGCTACCTGTGGCTGCTGGGCCGGGTGGACGATGTGATGAACATCTCCGGCCACCGCATCTCCACCACCGAGGTGGAATCAGCCTTGGTGGACCACGCCGCGGTGGCTGAGGCTGCCGTGGTGGGCGCGGCCGACGACACCACCGGCCAGGCCATCATCGGCTACGTGATCTTGCGGGGCAGCCACGATGCCACCGATGATCTGGGCGAAGAGGTCCGCCAACACGTGGCCACCAAGCTGGGCCCCATTGCCCGGCCCAAGACGGTGGTGCTGGTTCCCG
>VYDF01000216.1 GCA_009843565.1 Acidimicrobiia bacterium
GGCCACGGCAGCTGCTCGATGCCTACATCGCCGACTATTTGCGGGAAGAGGTAGCCGCAGAGGGCCTGGTTCGAAACCTGCCCGCGTACTCGAGCTTCCTCGACTCAGCTGCCCTGAGCGACGGCGACCCCGTCAACTACTCGAACGTCGCCCGCGAGTGCGGCGTGTCAGGCCCCACGGCAAAGTCCTACTTCGACATCCTCACCGACACGCGGTTGGCCCGATGGCTGCCGCGCTGGCAACGGCGGGCCAAGCGCCGCCTTTCGGGAGCGCCCAAGCTCTACTTCGATGACGTGGGCGTGGTGAATCGCCTTGCCCGCCGGGGCGAACTCGAACGCGGTTCAGATGTGTACGGCAAGGCATTCGAGAACTGGGTCTTCCACGAACTCTCCGCCTTCGTCTCCTACCGCGACCTCGACGAGCAGATCACCTACTGGCGGCTCCCCAGCGGCATCGAGGTCGACTTCGTGATCGGAGATATGTGCCTGGCCATCGAGGCGAAAGCGACCGCCAACATCACTCGCAAGCACCTCAAGGGCCTCCGAACCCTGGCCGAGGAGCATCCCGGTGTCCGCAGAATGGTGGTATGCCTCGAATCCCGTCCCCGCCGCACCGACGACGGAATCGACATCGTGCCCGCCACCGACTTCGCCCCCCGACTATGGCAAGGCGACATCGCCTAGCCGAACAGAATCAAGGTGCGTTCAGCTGCTCGCTGGGAGTGGGGCCTCATCACCATGTGCTGCAGCGGGGGCTTGGGCACCGGCACCCTTATTGAGAGGGTCTAGCCCCGCGGCATCCTCAACCGGCGGGGATTCCGCAGGTTGAGGATGCCGAGTGAGCTACGTCAATTGGTGGGGCAGTCCGCGGTTACGTCGGACCAATTTGTATTTTCGCGAGCGGTTTCGCTCGTGGTGTCGCTCCAGGGACCGGCACCGTACGAATTGACGGCTTGGACCCGTACTCCGATTCGACGACCGCATGGGAGATTGCCAATCAGCAGACTGCTGCCGTTTTCATCGGTAGTACCGGCGCTGGTCCAGCCGCCGCACGTATACCAGTCGTCGGAGGTATCGGTTGGGGTGCCTCTGGTATTGACGCTGACGAAGCATCGCTGGACGTTGTAGCTGGTGATGGCCGGTTCACCTCTGTTGCTGGGAGCGGACCAGTTGACAGTCACCTCGTTCGTACCTCCTGAGACGCTCGAGACAGTGGGCGCAAGGGGTCTACCGGTGGGGGTGGTGGACTTTTGAGCCCACGTGCTTTCTCCGGCGTCGGTGTGGGTACGGATCTGCACGTCGTATCGGCCGCCGATGGGGAGGCCGTTGATGGTGGTATTTGTGGCGCTGCCGAAGTAGTGGAAGCTCCAGTTGCTACCGCTGGTCCGGTACTGCAGGGTGTAGCCGTTGATGGTTGATCCGCCGGAGGTACCCGAGCCGTCGGTGTCTTCGGGTGCGACCCAATTTACGGTCAGGTTGACCAAGTTGTTTGCGTAGGCCTCGGTGAATGTGATGTCGGTGGGGTCAGGTCGGATTGGCCGAGTGGCCGGGGTGCCTACGACGGTGCCTGACCAATTCCGGGTATCGCCATCCATTCGGTTTGTGCTGTTGATGGCGCTGACCCTGAAGGAGTATCGGTTGCCGTTTGTGAGGCCACTAACGGTGATCGAGGTGCTCGTAGTTGTCCGGTATTGGGTAAGGGTATTGTCGCTGCAACTGCCAGTAGTTACGTCTGTGGGGGTTTGGTCGTCCTGGCATTCCACGATATAGCGCTCAATTCGGGCACCGTTGGCCTCGGGTGCAGTCCAACTCAGCCGTACCTGGCGGTTTCCGATAGTAACGGTGGGCGCGTCGGGTGCCTCCGGGGCGATGGGAGCATCTGTGGTTGCGAAAGAACTGGCGCTGACGTCGCTCCACGGGCCGTTTCCGTGGATATTGACTGCTCGGACTCGCACGCTGTAAGGCGTACTGCCGTTGAGACCGGTGATGGCGTAGCTGGTGGCGGTTTCGTCGATGTCGGCATCAGGGGCAGTGCGCCACCCGCCTGTGCATGGATAGGTGGTTGTTGGTACCTGGTTGACGGTAGCGGTGTGCTCCCTTGCGGTACACCACTGGACGTCGTAGTCGGTAATGGCCGATGCACCTATGTCGGGCGCAGTCCAGCCCGCGGTCATGCCGCCGCGGCTGACGCCGGAGACTGACACAGGATCGGGTTTGGCCGGTGTACCGGTCGGACGGGTGGTGGCTTGGACCCAACTGCTGTCGCCACCGGCGTTGTGGGCCCGGATTTGCACGTAGTACGTGGGGCCCACGGCGAGGCCAGTGATCTGAACTGGATAGCCGGCCCCACTGTTGTCGCCGAAGTAGGCAAAGCTCCAATTTCCGGTGCTGGCCCGGTATTGCACGGTGTAGCCGGTGATGGCCGATCCCCCGTCATCGGTGGTCGTCCCATCATCCCTGCTGGGCGCGTCCCAAGTGACGCTGAGGTTGACCGTGCCGGTTCCGTAGCTCGGGGTGATCACAATGTTGCGGGGCTGGCCGGGCCGGGTGGCCGGGACGGCTGTTGTACTCGCCTCAGGGCTGGTTCCGGCGATGTTGGTGGCGGTGACTCTGAGCGTGTAGGTGTTGCCGTTTTCGAGCCCGGAGATGGTGTAGCTGGTGCCACTGGTGGTGTAAGTGTTGTTGGGGCTGGCCTGGTCGCAGCGGTGGTTGCCGTCGGAGATTCCGCTCACGCAGGTAATGGTGTAGCGGGTGATGCGGGCTCCCCGGGCGGCGGGCGCTGTCCAACTCAGCCGTATCGAACGGTTTCCGGCGGTGGGGGTGAGGCCGGTCGGTGCCAGGGGGGCTTCGGGTTCTTCGGTAGTAGCAGCACTGGCGGCAGTGACCCATCCGCTGGGGCCGGCGGCATTGAATGCTTGGACTCGCACGAGATAGGAGGTGCTGCCGTTGAGGCCGGTCAAGGTATGGGAGGTGGTGGCCGCGGTGCCGGCGTTGCTATACCCGCTGACGCAGCGCCAGGTGCCGTCTTGGTTGGCCGCGGCGTTACAACGCTGGACGGTGTAGCCGGTAATGCCCGATGGTGCGATGGGTGCGGTCCAAGTGGCATTCAACGTGTCGGGCCCTCCAACCGTGACTTGCAGGTTGGTAGGCGTTTCCGGCCGGGTGGGTGTGGTGGCGGTGTCGGTGGCGCTCCAGCCGCTTTCGCCGGCAGAGTTCACGGCTCGCACCCGCACCCGATAGGTGGTGCTGCTGGCCAGACCGGTAAGGGTGGTGGTGGTGGCCGGCGGATTGCCGCTCACGGTGCGGGTCTGCCAATTGGCGCAGCCCCCGGAGCAGTACTGCACGGTGTAGCGGGTGATGGGTGATCCGCCATCGGCGGGGGCGGTCCAGGTGACATCAATGCCGCGGCCGCTGGTGGTGGCCGTCATGTTGGTGGGGATGCGAGGCACGGCGGCCGGCGTGGCGGAAACGGTGGCCCACCCGCTGCTGCCTGCTCTGTTGGTGGCTCTCACCCGTATGTCGTAGGCGGTGCCGTTGGCCAGCCCTCTGACCGTGGTCGAGTTGGTGGAAACGGTGGCATAGGCGATCCAGTTGCTGCTGCCACAGCTGCCCACGGCAATGGCGGTGCCGCCGAGCCGGCACTCGATGGTGTAGTGGGAGATGGGCGAGCCGTTGGAGGGCGGCTCGTTCCACCGCAGGGCGAGTTGTCGGTCTTCAACGGTGGCGGCCAGGCCAGTGGGGGGGCCTGGTGGGGGGGGGGGGGGGGTGGAGGAAAACACGGTGTTGCTCCACCGGCCGGTTCCGCTGCTGTTAAGGGCTTGCACCCGCACCCCGTAGGAGGTTCCGCCCGACAAGCCGGAGATGCCGATGCTGGTGCCAGTGGCGCTGGCGCTGCTCCAAGAGCTGGCGCAAGCATTGTTGGTGGCGGTACACCACTGGACGGTGTAGCCGGTGATGGCCGACCCGCCGGTGGCGGCCGGTGCGTTCCAGGCCACGGTCAACTGATCGGGGCCCCTGCTGATGATCTGCACGCCAGTGGGCTCACCGGGCCGGTTGCTGGGGGAGTTGGTGGTGCCCACCCAGCCGCTGTCTCCAGCGCTGTTGGTGGCTTGGACGCAGACGCGGTACGAGTGGCTGTTGGCCAGGCCTACCAGCGTCACGGTGGTGGACGAGGTAGTGCCGACAATCCAAGTATTGATGGTGTTGCGGGTGGGGCAGGTGAAGGCGTTGGCCTTGTAGGCCACCGAGTAGGCGGTTACGGGGGCGCCGCCGTTGTCGACGGGGGCGGTCCAAGTAACTCTGAGCTGGCTGTCGCCGGCCACGGCGGTGACGTTTCCGGGAGCGCCGGGGGAGGTTGCGGTGGAGGCCGTGGTGCTCCCCCAGTCGCTGGGACCCGACAGGTTGGTGGCCCAGCCGCAGACGAGATAGGCGACGCCGTTGGTGAGGCCTTCGATGGTGGCGGAGGTGGTCGAGATGATGCGGGGATTCCAGGTGATGTCGATGCTGGTGGGGCAGGCGGTGGCATCGCCCTTGTAGGCCACCGTGTAGTCGATGATGGGTGCCCCGCCGTTGTCGGCCGGGGCGATCCAGGTGACGTCTATCTGGCCCTCGCCCGCGGTGGCCGAGACGTTACCGGGCGCGCTGGGCGCGGTGGGCGGTGCTGCCGCGTCTCGCAGCGTGTTGACTGCGGCCGAGTCGAGGGTGAGGAAGCAGCCGATGCTGGCGTGGTATCCCCAGCTCAGGCGGGCCAGTACGGTCCCGCCGTCGGCGGTTTTGGCCACGTCCACCGGCTCAGCGCCGAATCGGTGATGGTCAAAGCAGCGGGCAGAGGTATCGGTCTGGCCCTGAGGCAGACTCGGGGGTGGGCCCGCGGCTCGCAGGGCGGATACGGCGTCGCCGTCGAGGGACAGGAAGCAGCCGATACTGGTGTGATATCCCCAGCTCACCTGGGCCAGCACGGTCTCGCCGTCGGCGGTTTTGGCCACGTCCACCGGCTCGGCGCCAAACAGGTGAAACTCCGAGCAACGCTCGGCTGCGCTCTGGTTGGCCGTCTGGGCCGTTGCCCCCTGGGCACTGGCGACGACAAGACCGGTTGCTGCCAGCACGAATGCCAGCACCAGTCCCACACCCCGTCGGGACCATTTCGCGTCGAAAGAGGCTGGCAATCCTGCAAAGAGCATGGGGAAAACTATATCTCACTCAATCCCCAGCAGATGTCATGCCCCAGGGGCGTTTTTGGGCGGAAAATGCCCTATCGTGGTCACGCTATGGACACCGAGCTGGCCGACGAACTGGTCGGCGCCATCCGCACCTGGGTGGACCGAGAGGTGGTGCCCAACGCTCCCGACCTGGAGCACGCCGACGAGTTTCCCGAGGCCATGTTCAACCAGATGTGCGAGTTTGGCCTGTTCGGAGCCACCATTAGCCCCGCCTACGGCGGATTGGGCCTGGACGCCACCACCTACGCCCGCATCATCGAGGAGCTGTCTCGGGGGTGGATGTCTCTGGCCGGCATCCTCAACACCCACAAGATCGCCGCCACCATGATCAGCCGCTACGGCACCGATGAGCAGCGGGAACGCTTCTTGCCCCGCATGTGCGACGGGTCGTTTCGGTCGGCCTTCTCGCTGTCTGAACCCGACGCCGGCAGCGACACCCGCAACATCCGCTGCCGGGCGGAGCCCGACGGCGACGAGTGGATTGTCAATGGCACCAAAATGTGGGTGACCAACGGCATGAGGGCCCAAATGGTGATGCTGTTGGCTCGCACCCCCGACGACCGCATCACCTGCTTCATCGTGGAGAAAGAGCCAGGGCCGGGCGCCGACGGTCTCACCGTGTCGCGCACCATTCCCAAGCTGGGCTACAAGGGGGTGGAGACGGTGGAGATGGCCTACGCCGACTTCCGGGTCCCCGACGCCAACGTGCTGGGCGGCCCCGACGGGGTGGGCCACGGGCTGGGCTATGCCCTCTCGGCGCTGGAGCTGGGGCGGATCAACATCGCGGCCCGAGCGGTGGGGGTGGCCCAAGCCGCCTTGGAAGCGGCCATGAAGTACGCCCAGGAGCGGGAGACGTTCGGTCGGCCCATCTACGACCATCAGGCCATCGGGTTCAAGCTGGCCGAGATGGCCACCAAGCTCCACGCCGCCCGGTTGATGACCTACGACGCCGCCCGCCGCTACGACTCCGGCGAGCGCATCGACTTGGAGGCGGGCATGGCCAAGCTGTTCGCGTCCGAAGCCGCCTTCGAGATCGCCTCCGACGCGCTGCGCATCCACGGGGGCAACGGCTACACCGAGGAGTACCCGGTGGAGCGCTACTTCCGGGACACGCCCCTCATGATCATCGGCGAAGGAACAAGTGAGATTCAAAAGATGGTGATCGCCCGCCAACTGCGCGATCGGTATTCGTAAGAAAGGGACTTCAGTGGCCGATTTTTCTGAGGATCAAGTTCGCCAGCGAGCCCGAGGTTTGCTCGATGACGTCGACCCCGGCGAAGCAACGCAATATGAGTTCCGTGGCGCCCAGTTCGACCGGGGTCTGTCTCGGGTCGACTTCCCCAAGGGCAAAGGCGGGCTCGGCCTGTCGCCCAAGGCCCAAACCGTGGTGGACGAGGAGCTGCGCAAGGGCAGCCGGTACTGGAACGACCTGAACGTGAACCCCATCGGAATCGGCATGGGCGCTCCCACCGTGCTGGCCCATGGCACCGAAGAGATGCATCACCGCCTGCTGCGTCCGCTGTTCACCGGGGAGGAGATCTGGTGCCAGATGTTCAGCGAGCCCAGCGCGGGCTCTGATGTGGCCGGTTTGGCCTCCCGGGCCGAGCTCGACGGCGAAGAATGGGTGGTCAACGGCCAAAAGGTGTGGACCTCGCTGGCCCATCATTCCCGATGGGGAATGCTGGTGGCTCGCACCGATCCCGACGCCCCCAAGCACCGGGGCCTCACCTACTTCGTGCTCGACATGACGCTGCCTGGGGTGGAGGTTCGTCCCCTGTACCAGAT
>VYDF01000256.1 GCA_009843565.1 Acidimicrobiia bacterium
CACTCACCGCGTCCAACGGCTTAACCAGCCAACCATCCGACCCCGCCTGCTTCGCCAAATACACATCAGCCTCCCGATCCAACAACATCAAAACCCGAGTCTCCGGTGCCCGCCCCATCTCTGCCTCCAACCGCAAATCCAGGCAAGTCGCCATACCCCCCATGTTCCCGATCTGAAGATCGCAGATCACCAAGTCCGGCTCCCGTTCCCGCACCGCATCCAGCACTTCCACCCCAGCCCGCACCCTGCTGATCTCGGCGGCATCGCCCCCCAAAGCGGCGTCCACCGCGTTAAACACAGAGTCACTGTCGGTGGCCAAGAGCACGTGGGTCACGCTTCGATGGTATCCAAAATCGATGTCACCACAACATGCTGGGGAAATGTGCCTGGCGATGGAATTCAAGCTGTGTCGCGTTAGCATCGGAGCGGTCAAGGGGAGGCGCATTGCTCGAGATCGACATCGAAAATCTGGACACTCACACGGTGCTTCGCCCCAGTGGTGAAATCGATGCTTACACAGTGGCCCAATTTCGGGAGCGGATCGGCGACCTAGCCCTTGAACCCCGCCTGCTGATCGACTTAGGGTCGGTCCCGTTCATGGACTCCGCTGGATTGGGTGCGTTGATCGGCGGTATTCGGCGGATCCGGGATTCCGACGGTGAGGTCGTGGTGGCCTGCGGTGAAGGGGCGTTGGCTCGACTGCTCCATACCACCGGATTCGATCGAATCGTGCCGGTGGCAGAAACTCCCGAAGAAGCGCTGGCCTCGCTGCTCAGTGAAGAATCACCCGAGGCGTTGTAGAACCAACAGTGCGAACTCCGCGGTTGAAATTGGCTGCTGCCTGCCTCATTGGGGGCGGCATCCTGGTTGTTTTCGCCTCGACCGGAGCGGGGGCTCAGTCCAAAGGCAGCGCTGATGCCGGTGTGGCCGTGGTGGTCGAAGTCACTGGCTTGCTCGACCCGGTAATGGCCGAGCTCATCGAAGATTCAGTGGATGAGGCCGCTGATGCTGGGGCCCGTCTGCTGGTTTTTCGCGTGGACAGCAGTCGTTCGGTTGTTTCAGACCATCGCCTCGCGGAATTGGCCGATGACATTGCCCGGTCGCCGGTCCCGATCGCGGTATGGGTCGGCCCCAACGGAGCTTCCTTGGAGGGCAAGGTGGCCCAGCTCTTCGCCACCGCCGATGATGTCGGCATCGCCCCTGGCACTCGGGTGGGCGACCTCGGTCGGCCGCTTCCGCAGTTGGCGGACCACCCAGTGGCCTGGAACAACCAAGAGTTGATCAGAAACAACAAGCTCGGATGGAGGCAGCTCATCTCTGAAGGGGTGATCGCTTGTGAACCTCTGACCGCTGATGACCTCGCCGATCGCTACGCCGAGGCAGGCATCGCATTCGATCCTGAAACCGATCGGGTCCCTCCCATAGAAGAACAATGCGTCGCCCCGCTCATCGGCGACTACTTGGTCGACCTCGACCATCTTGGCTTTGAGTCCAACCTTGTCGAGGTAGACGGCCAACCTCGATTGGAGCCTCTGACCCAAGTCCAATTCCGAGGACTGTCGCTCGCTTATCAGCTATTCCATACCGTGGCCAGCCCGCCGGTGGCCTACCTGCTGTTGAGCATCGGCATGGGCCTGATGCTGTTCGAGTTCTTTACCGCGGGTATAGGCGTGGCTGGCGTGGTGGGCGCTCTGCTGTTCATCTTGTCGGCCTATGGGCTTTCGGTGTTGCCTTACAACACTTGGGCGCTGGTGCTGCTGGCGGCTTCGATGGTGGCGTTCGGCATCGACATCCAAACTTCGGTTCCCCGGTTTTGGACCGGGGCCGGCCTGGTTATGTTCGCCGCGGGCACCTGGTGGCTCTATGACGGGGTTTCTATGTCGTGGATTCCCATGGTGGTAATGACCGGGTCGATGGCGGTGGCCATGTTCTCGGGAATGCCGTCAATGGTCCGCACCCGCTTTTCCACACCGACGATTGGCAGAAATTGGATGATCGGCGAGATCGGCGAGGTGGTCGAGGATGTCTCTCCCGACGGCGTTGTCCGGATCCGCAATTCTCTGTGGCGGGCGCGGGTCAATCGAGCAACGCCGGTAAACGCGGGTGACCAGGTCCGGGTTGTGGAAATCGACGGATTGTGGCTGGAGGTTGAACCCATCGAGGGGGCCGCCCGCGACTACCGAGAGCCCCGCCGATAGGGGTTTGAGAGGGTCGAAATCCAGGAATACAGCCGAAAACAGGCTGCGAATGCTCAACTCTCATCTTGTGTTTGGACATCTTCGCCTATAAGGTCCGATACAAGGGGGTAACAAGTGAGCGCTGTCACCAGTGAGAGAGCTTGGCAGGTTAAGGCCGCGTGTCGAGGACCGCAGGCGGCTGTGTTCTTCCCGCCCCCGGCCTTTGAGCGCAAAGAAGAGAAGTTGGAGCGGGAGAGCCGAGCCAAGGCGATTTGCGAGGAATGCAGCGTCATCGAAGAGTGCCGTGACTATGCCCTGAGAATTCGCGAGCAGCATGGCATCTGGGGCGGCCTCAACGAATTGGAGCGTCGAGAGATCCTCAATCGGCGGCGCAACTAGCCACAGGAGCGTCAAGCACTGGGCAAGCGGGGCCCGGCGATGCGCACATCTCCTCGACGACGGGTGACCCCGTTGCTGTCAAGCCAGGCCAGTAGCGGCAGGGCGTACTTGCGTGTGGTTCTCAATCGCTCGCGCACCTCGGCCACAGTGACTCCACTGGGTTGAACGGCCAACATCTCGGCCAGCACCGAACCGGCCGCCTTCAGGGCCGAGGCCGCAAAGAACATCCCGTCCTGCTCCACGATAAGACCCCGTTTCACCAACTCCCGCACCTCAGCGCGTTCCACTCCCGCGCTCTCAGGATCAGGAGGGGTGAACAGCGCCGCTTCCAACGCCGCTGTGTACCGGTGATTCTGGAAGGGGTCCGACAGGCCGACCAGCCGGGCTCGTCCACCTTCGACGACCACTTCCTCCAACAGGCCGAGAACCACCCGGTCCCGTTCGCTCAGCCCGGCCACATCCAGCCCCAGGGGCGCAGCATCGTTCACTGCCTCCTGTAGCCGGGCCCGGGTATCGGCAAGCACGGACGGGTTCACCACCCATCGACCAACATCAGGCTCTAGCGATTGACCAGTCAGCAGAGACAGGTGGTTGGCATCAACCCATCCTCGCTCGGCAACCACTCGCTCCACTGATCGGTCGGGCTTCGCTTTGGACGCGGGCAACACCGGATCAACGTCGAGGACGGTACCTCCCCCAATGGTCTCGGCCCGGCCGCTCTCCCGCAAGACGAACCGGTCGCCGGGCAGCAGAGGCAACCGGCGGGGGAGGTGGAGCCGCACCAGCCCAGTTTCGCCCGGAAGAAGCGACTCGAGTCCGAGAATGCGCATCCTGGCTGGCAGTTCGCATGCCCCCACATAGATGGCGTGCGCCCCTCGGCGGGACACTTCGTGGTCCAGCATGCTCAGCACTGTCAAGGACGCGTCGAACCGATTGGTCAGATGCCACTGCCCAGCTCGCACGAGCACGTCGCCTCGGGCGACCTCCTGATGGCCCACTCCCGACAAATTGACCGCCACCCGGTTGCCCGGTCCGATCTTGGTTCGCTGGCTGTGGTGGCTCTGCAAGGCTCGCACCCGGACAGCGACGCCTTTGGGTCGCAGCTCCAACTCGTCGTCCACCCGGATCTGCCCGCTCCCCAAGGTGCCGGAAACGATTGTTCCCGCCCCCCGGGCGGCGAAGGCCCGATCAATCCACAGCCGCGGTCTCCGGTGGTCGACCGCCGCCGGAGTCCGGTCCACCAGATCGTCCAGCCCCGCCCGCAGCTCAACGAGGCCCAGCCCGTCCACCACGTCGGTTTCCACCACGGGAGCTCCGGCCAGAAACGTGCCTTCCACCCGCTCCTCCACCTCGAGGCGAGCCAATTCGACGATATCGGCGTCGCACAGTCCCACTTTGGTCAGCGCGATCAGCCCGTGCGACACACCCAAAAGCTCCAAGATGCGAAGATGCTCCTCCGACTGCGGCATCCATCCTTCGTTGGCAGCCACCACGAACAAACACGCGTCCACAGCGCCCACTCCGGCCAGCATGTTGCGGATAAACCGCTCGTGACCGGGCACGTCGATGATCGACACCGATCGTCCTGAGGGCAGTTGCGCCAATCCGAAGCCCAAATCGATGGTCAGGCCTCGAGCCTTCTCCTCAGCAAATCTGTCGGGGTCGACTCCGGTAAGCGCCTCCACCAGCGTGGACTTTCCGTGATCCACATGGCCGGCGGTGGAGATGGTGATGCTCATTGCCAAGCATCTCTGGTGACGTCCACTAGTCGATTGCCGGTCTCCACGGTGATGCTCACCCGAGGGCTTTCAGGGCGGCGACCACATGACGGTCGTCTTCGAGGCCCACCGTCCTCAGATCCAGCCAGGTGCGGTCCTCGCTCACTCGGGCGATGATCGGCGGGGTTCGGGCTCGGAGCGCGGCGGTGTGATCCCCGTCCAGCACCACGCCCCATGAGTCGATCTCAATGCCAGGCAGGGTGCCGCCACCCGGCACCGACGCCATCTTTTCCACCTTGCCTGCCTCCGACCCTTCGACCACCGCATGGGCCCGGCGTTCCAGATCTGAGGTCGCCAACGACGCCATTCGCCAGAACTCGATGGCCTCCCCGTCTCGCCGCAAATAGGCCAGCGCCACCTGTTGGAGCGCATTCAGCACCAGGCTGCCGGGCCTCAGTGCTCGGGCAAGGGGGTGCCGGGCGCACCGCTGCACCAATTCGGCCCGACCGGCGATGATGCCTGCTTGGGGGCCGCCGAACAGCTTGTCGCCTGAGAACGTCACCAGCGCCGCACCGGCAGCCAGGCTCTGCCGGGCAGCAGGCTCACCGGCCAGCCAACTCGGAGGACCTTCGTCCAGCCAGGGACAGGCAGCATCGACCAGGCCTGACCCGATGTCGGCCACCACCGGGACGGCGAGAGAGGCCATCTCGGCCACGGTCACGTGCTCGGTGAACCCCACAATGCGGTAGTTCGACTGATGGACTTTCAGAACAAGAACGGTGTCGTTGGCCGGATTTTCCACTGCCGATGCGAAATCGGCCAAACGGGTGCGGTTGGTGGTGCCAACCTCCACCAGCTTTGCCCCCGACTGCTCCATTACCTCCGGCACCCGGAAGCCGCCGCCGATTTCTACCAGCTCACCTCGGGATACGGCCGCCCCTCGCCCGTTGGCCAGGGCGGCGAGGACAAGCAACACTGCCGACGCCCCATTGTTCACCACGATGGCGTCTTCGGTGTCGCAAAGGCGGGCCAGGAGAGCCGCAGCATGGGCGTGGCGGGACCCGCGTCGGCCCGAGGACAAATCCAACTCCAGGTTGGTGTAGTCCGCGCCGGCATCCACAGCCAGGGGAGCCCTGCCCAAGTTGGTGTGCAACAGAACCCCGGTGGCGTTCACCACCGGCTGAAGCAGCGATCGGGCCGCGGCATGGGCGTGGCGTCGGGCTAGCTCCTCGATGTCCTCAGATCTGCCGTCGGCGATTGCTGCCCGGGCGGCATCCACCAGCAGTGGATGGGGCAGCCCGGTGTCGGCCAGCGATCGGGCCAGAGCGTCCACCGAAGGAGGTCTCACCGACATCAGCGTATGGCCCTATCGCGACGCCGTCATTCTCCATCGGCGAGATCGGTGTCGTGAATGGTTCCCGGTCCCGGCTCTCCAGGGCCGAAAATGGTCACCCGGTTGCGAAACCGACGGATCAGGAGAGGGCGGATCGCCATTCGGGTGGGGGGAATGAGCAGCAAGAGGCCCACCGCATCGGTCACGAATCCAGGCGTGAGCATAAGTGCCCCGGCCAGCAGTACCAGGCCGCCGTCCACCAGCTCCCGGCCGGGCATTTGGCCCTCATTGAGCTTGCTGCGAATCCGCCAGAGCACCGCCAGCCCTTGTGCTTTCACCATCCACGCTCCGAGCACGCTCACCAAGATCAACAGGCCGATGGTCTCCAGCGTGCCGATGCTGCGCGCCGTCTCCACGATCACGTACAGCTCGACTAGGGGCACGGCGATGAACAAGAGCACCAGCCAGACGAGCACGGCGAGATCCTTGGCTGATTCCTACGAAGAGACTATGTCGAGGTTGGCCAGGGCTTGCTCGGCGGCCTCGAAGATTCGAGCGGTGCAACCGGCCATGTCCACCGGGGGAACCTCTTCCAGCAGCCGGTCGGCGATTGCTCGAAATGCGTCGGCGGCGGGACCGGGGGTGCCATCCAGCACCACTGGAGCCCCCTCATCGCCCCCAGTGGCCACCAAGCTGTCTATGGGCACCTGGCCCAGCAGGGGAACGTCAAGTTCTTCGGCCAGTTCCTGTCCACCCCCGCGTCCAAATATGGCGTGTGACCTTCCGTCGGGGTCTATGAACACACTCATGTTCTCTATTACCCCGGCGATCCGCAGATAGTTGGACCGTCCCATCGATGCCACCCTGGTGGCCACCTTCTGGGCGCTGCGGGACGGAGTGGTCACCACCACCATCTCCGCTTGGGGAAGCATCTTGGCGATGCCCATCTGCACGTCACCGGTTCCCGGTGGCATGTCGATGAGCAGGTAGTCGACCGGACCCCAGCGCACATCCTCCAGGAAATGCTGGACCGCCCGGTTCAACATAAGCCCCCGCCACATCAGCGCGGTCTCCTCCCGGTCGACCAGGAATCCCATCGACACCACCTCCAGGGTGCCGTCGCCCACCTGTTTCTCGTTCGGAACGATCTTCTTCTCGTTCTCCGCTCCGGCCAGACGCCCCTCGACACCCAGCATGCGAGGAACTGAGTAGCCCCAGATATCGGCGTCCATGACTCCAACCCGCATCCCCCGTCGGGCCAGCTCCGCGGCCAAATTCACCGTTACCGACGACTTTCCCACCCCGCCCTTGCCCGAAGCCACCATCACCACCTTGGTGGTGGGGGGAAC
>VYDF01000021.1 GCA_009843565.1 Acidimicrobiia bacterium
TCCGCCGATTCGTCGAGGCCGGAGTGCCCGGGTACCACATCGAGGACCAAAAGCCCGGGGTCAAGAAGTGCGGGCATCAGGGCGGCAAGGTGCTGGTGCCGTGCGACGAACAGATCAAGCGCCTCAACGCGGCTCGATTCCAGTTGGACGTGATGGGAGTTCCCGGCATCATCGTGGCCCGAACCGATGCCGAAGCAGCCAATTTGCTGGACGGCGGCACTGATGAGCGAGATCAGCCGTTCATCATGGGCGCCACCCAGCAATCAGTCCCTTCGTACAAGGATGCATATCTCGCGGTCTTGCGCCTGTTGACGGAAGCCGGTGTGGAAGGGGTGAACGGTCATTTGCTGTATGCCGTGCCCGAAAACCGCTACAAGCAGGCCATCGCCTGGCTTGACCAGACCGGGGTCAACCAGATCATCGAAAAGGCCGCGGTCACATACCACTCTTCACCCGATCCCCGGGCCGACGATGCAGTGGACAGGGCCTCCGATGCGTTGGCCGAAGCGTGGCACCGGGCGTCGGGGCTGGCCACATATTCCCAGGCCGTGGCCGATCAATTGTCGTTGCGGGCATCGGAGGGGGAGAGCTTCGGAATGGAAGTGGGGGAGTGGCTCGGCTTCGCCAGCAATGTCGACACCGCAACCGCCCGAAGCCGGGCCGCGGAGATGGGCCTTGATGTGGCCTGGAACGCAGAGGTGGCCCGAACCACCGAGGGCTATTACCAGGTGCAGGGGGGCATCCCCTACGCCGTGGCCAAGTCTTTGGCCGTGGCCCCATACTGCGACTTGCTGTGGATGGAGACCAAGACCGCCGACCTCGAGGACGCCAAGGAGTTCGCCGAGGCCGTCCATGCCGTGCACCCCGACAAGATGCTGGCCTACAACCTGTCGCCATCCTTCAACTGGGACACCACCGGCATGACCGAAGACGAGATGCGAGAGTTTCCCGCCGAGCTGGGTCAACTCGGATTCGTGTTCAACTTCATCACCTACGGGGGTCACCAGATCGACGGCATGGCCGGCGAGGAGTTCGCCGCCTCCCTTCAACAAGACGGGATGCTGGCTCTGGCGCGGCTACAGAGGAAGTTCCGCCTCGTTGACTCTCCGTACAAGACTCCCCAAACCCTGGTGGGGGGACCTCGGCTCGACGCCGCTCTCATGGCCAGCTCCGGCCGCACCGCCACCACCCGGGCCATGGGCAAGGGCTCGACCCAGTTCCAACACCTCGTCCAGACCGAGGTGCCCACTCGGGAGCTCGAGAGCTGGTTGGAGCGGTGGGCGTTGCACAACAACGTCGATGCCGAGCTGAAGGTGCAATTGCGCCCCTACACCGCAGGGTCGGAGATCCTCGAACTCGTGGTTCGCAGCGGCGACAACGATCTGGCCAATGTGGTGTTCGGGGTGCTCCACGACCGGCGCCGTCGGGCCATCCTCTCGGTGCGCGACCAGAACACCCACAGTCCGGCACTGCGCCGCAAGCGGCTGATGACCCTGATGCACCTCTATTTGATCCGGCGCTACAACGCGGTATCGGTCCAGTATCTGACCCCCACCGAAGACAACTTCCGACAGGCCGCGGGGATGCGGGGAATGGGGTTCTACTCCTCGGTATCCGACGAGGTGGGGCAGATCACCGTGGCCGATGTCGACGAAGCAGTTGTTACCAACTTGGTTACCGACGACGACGCCCTCCAACAGCTCATCGCCGGACACGCAACGTAGCCCTTAGCTCCCGTCTAGAGGTCGGGGGGCGCGGGCCATCTCCGATCGCAGCAGGAGGGCGAGTAGTGCTGTGGCCATTGTCACACTGGCCAAGAGCGTCAGCCCCGCGGTCGATCCGCCCGCATCGGAGAGTACGCCGAAGAGAATCGGGCCAACCACCCCTCCGGCTTCCCCGGCCGTGAAGAACAGTCCGCCCGCGGCGCCCAAATTGCGATGGGTGACGCCAGGCAGTTGCATCATGACCACGAGCGCTATGGGCACGGCCAGCCCTCTGATCGATCCGAGCATGGCCAGCCCGACGAAGGCCGACGGCCTGCCGTCCACATTGAGCAGAATGGTTGCCACCCCGTATAAGACAAACACCATCGCCAACGCGGTGATGCGGCTCTTCTCCGGTATGGATCGGGGCCCCACCAGTGCTCCGACGATGCCCAGGGCGGTGACCGAACCGGCCAGATAGCCCGCCACGGAACTGGAGAATCCCCGGTCTTCGATGATGGTGGGCAGCCATCCGTTGAGGGCATGGTTGAAGAAGAACATCCCCACCGCCATTGCCAACATGGCCTGCACGGCGCGGTGACCAAGGAGTCCCCAAGCACCAGAGAAGCCGGGGGCAGAATCAACGTCGCGGTCAACTCCGGGGGCGACACGCTCGGCTGCGGCTGCAGCAACAAGCCAGATGGCAATGATTGCCACGCTGACTAGGGCGTACACCAACAGCGTGGCCCGCCAGCTCTGGTCGAATGCCGGCATCAGCACGCTGTTTGCTGTGCTCAGCGCCAACACTCCGCCGATGGCCGGAGCGGTCATGGTGATGCCCATGGCCAGTGCTCGTTCCTCTTGGTCGAACCAAGCACTGACCAGCTTGGGGGCGCCCACCGAGACCAGCGGCCCGCCGAGGCCGAACAGTGCCACCGCGCCGTACATCGCAATGAAGCTGTCAGCCACCGGGCGCAGCAGCGCGGAGGCCGAGATGATGACGGCAGCAATGCCGAGAGAACGCCGCAGCCCGAGTCGATCCACAAGCGCGCCCGAGGGCAGCGCGGCCACCAGGTATATCAGCGGCCAGGCACCCAGCACTGTGCCCATGGCGCCCTTGCTTATGCCGAGGTCCTCACGGATGATCTCCACCAGCGGAGCCATGGAGAACACCGCCAGCCCAAAGGAGAAGTACACCATCCACAGCGCGCCGAGCATCACCCAGCGGAAGCGATAGCGGTGGTGGAGCACGTCGGGACCGTAGCAACCGGCGTCCGTTCACTTATCATGCTGGCCCTATGGGGACAGCAGTAGTAACCGGTGCCGGCCAAGGGCTTGGACGGGCGATTTCGAAGCGGCTCGCGGCGGACGGCCATCACATTGTGGCCGTGGATCTGAACCCCGAGACCGCGGCGGCCACTGCGGAAGTACTCGGCGGGCAGTGGCGACAGTGCGATGTGTCCGACCCTGGGTCGGTGGCCGCGCTGGCCGAGTCGCTGAATCAGGTGGACGTGCTGGTGAACAATGCCGGCATCTGGATCTTCGCCGGCATGGACGACATGACCCCAGAGGATGTTCGTCGGGTACTGGAGGTGAACGTGATGGGCGTTTTCTATTGCACCCAGGCATTGGCCCCTCTGATGGGACCGGGTTCGGCCATCGTCAACCTCTCGTCCAGCGCCGCCAATTCCAACTCACCGGGCGTGGGCATCTACCCGCCGTCCAAGGCTGCGGTGGAGAGCTTTACCAAGCAGTCCGCCCTCGAATTAGCCCCTCGAGGCATACGGGCCAATGCCGTTGGCCCGGGGATGATCCAAACCGAGGGCACCCAGGTCAACTACGAGGGCGAGCTTGGCCGGCGCCGGGCTAAGGCCGTGCCCCTAGGCCGAAACGGCCAACCCGAAGACATCGCCGATGTGGTGGGCTTTTTGGCCTCCGACGATGCCCGCTATGTGACGGGCCAGGTGATCTATGTCGACGGCGGCCTCAGCGCCGGTCGGGCCGCGCTTTAGTCGTTCTACGCGCTTACCAGGCTGGCCTCGTGAGTCCGCCAGCGGTGGTAGTGAGCCCAGAGCACCAGCAGGGGAGGGAGCACGGTGAAGGTGGCGATCAGACCGAACAGGATCGCCACCGCGGCCAGGATGCCCAACTCCTGCATGGGCACCAGGGGCGAGAACAACAGCGCCAACAGGCCGAGGGCGGTAGTGAGCGCGCTGGCCAACAGCGCCCCGCCCGTGGTGACCATTGCCCCTCTGATGGCGTCAACAACTCGCGCCGACTCCTCTAGCTCCTCCAAGAAGCGATGCGTCATATGGATCGTGTAGTCAACGCCGATCCCGATGGTCAACACCACCATGAGCGCGGTACCCATGTTGTAGGAGATTCCGAATACCCACATGGCCCCCAACAGCCAGGAAAGGGTAACGGCGATTGGAATGATGGTGATCAAACCGAGCAGCGGGCGGGACTGGCTTATACCGAAGTAGGCCACCAGGATGGCCAGCGCGGCGGCAATGACCAGGCTCACGCTGAGAACCTGGCTGTCGGCCAATTCCTCGGTGATCAGGGCGATGAGGGCATCGCCGCCGGTGACGGTGACTTCGGAGCTGTCACCTCCCCATAGCGTCTCCAATTCGACGATCAGGCCTTGAAGGGCCTCGTTGCTCTGCACCGCTACGGGTATCTGAATGATGGTGCGGTCGACCCCGTTGGAGCGGAGGTCGAGCACTTCGGCAAAGCCCTTCGGGTCCGCATTTCTCAGCAGATCCCACGCCTGCCGAGCCTCCTCGTCGGTGGCGGTGATGCTGGTGTTCAAGTGGTTGAAAGCCGCGGCCACGGCGGGGTCGTAGTTGCCTCCGTTCTGGCCGGTCCAGTCGCCGAGCAGCGTCCCGGCCGAGGCCAGGGGAGGTCCAACAATGCCATCAGGTCGCCGCAGCGGGTCCACGAGGGTGGTGTGAAGGTCGGAGAGGTCGCGTACCGCCCGGCTGTTGTCAAGGTCGGTCTCGATTAGCACCGTCATCAGGGTGGCGCTGCCGTCGAAGTTTTCCTCCAAGAAGTCGAAGCTCTGGAACGTGTCGGAGTCATTGGGCAAGAAGTCCTTGACCGCGAAGCTGGTGCTGAGGTTGCTCGCGGCCACCACTGAGAGGGCGGTGAGGGCCACAGCGGCGGTTATGACCGGCAATGGCCGGCGGGCAACGCCGGTGGCCACTCGGGGCAAGACGGCTGCCGCGCCGGGAATGGTGTCGGCCAGGGGACGAGTTGTCGGCTCTCTTCCCTTGGCCGCAAGCCGGCGGTCCAACAGCAACCGGGCGGCCGGGACGAAATTGGCCATCACGATCCAGCCGGAAATGACGCCGATGCTGGCGATGATGCCGAAGTCGGCGATGGGCTCGAAGCGGCTGCTCAGATTGGCGAGCAGGCTGATTGCAGTGGTGCCCGCGGCCAGCAGCACTGGCACACCGCACAACCGCACCGAGCGGGCAATGGCTCGACCGGAGGCGTCGTTGCCTTTATCGGCCTCATCTGCATTGTCACGTAGGGCCTCGCGGTAGCGCCCAATGATCTGAAGGGCGTAGTCCACCGACAGGCTGATGAGAAGGACTGGGACGAGGGTGAGAAGGATGTTGTCGGGATCGACGATGCCTGCTCCGCCGGGGGAGAGCCATGACAGGGCGCCGAAAGTCCAGAGAATCGTCATGCCCAGGCCCAACATGGTGATGTGGACGTCGGACTGGGTTCGGTAGAACAGGGCCAGCAGCACCACGATCACCGCGAGCGCGATCACGGTGAGGATCAGCAGGTTCTCCTCTCGGGCATCCTTGCCCTCGGCATCGCTCTTGGCCAGCGTGATGATGGTGACATCAAGGGAAGCCGTATCGAATGAGTCGGCAATCTCATGGGCCCGCAATTGCGCCTTCTCCTGGCCGACGGCGTCGCCAGCGTCGTCGAGAATGACCAGCGAGAGTCCGGCAATGGGAGCGCCGCCGGCATCGCGGGCCACGAAGCGGCCCAGCAGGTCGTTCAACTCGGCCCGTTCGGGGTCCTGTGCCAGTTGGGCTAGGCCGAGGGAGACTTGGGCATCGGTAAGCGTGTCCAGGCTGAGCCCCACATCGGCTGCCGCCAGCTCGATGAGCTGGACGTATCCATAGAGAGGCTCATCTACCAAGAACGGCGCGATCTCCGGATCGCTGACGATGGCGGCTTGCAGTTCTTTGACCGTCCGCAGGGAATCGGCGGTGAGGACGTCGCCTTTGGCCAGTATCTGGACCACCCGCAAATCCGCTGCCGCGGGAAAGCTCTCCCTGATCGCGTCGGTGGCTTCGGCGAGGTCGCTATCGGCGGGAAGGAAGATCCCAGTGGAGTCGATGGGCCCTTTGGGCTGGTCCCGTACCAGGAACCCGGCCAAGAGAGCCAGCGTCACCGCTCCCAATGCCAGAAGAACCAGTTGGGGTGATCTCTGGATAGTGCGGGCCTGCCAGCGGAACACGTTTCAACCTCAGAGGAGTGCCCGTCGGTCAGAAATGCTCACCACTTGCTGGACTCCTCGGCGTAGACGTGATCAGGCAGGTCGTAGGTGATGCCATCGTCGTGGTACCACGATCCCGACATAAGCGTTGTGAAGTTGGAAATGTTGCTCTTGCGCGCAACCTTGGGGAGGAACCGTGATGTGAAGCGGTCATACCTGGCCTGTACTCGGAACCACGGAAGCACGCCGAAGGTGGACTGCTTGGGATAGTTCAACTGATTGGCCAGCAGGTCTCCGATAAGCGCTCGCGACACCTTGTAGACGTATTGCGACAGCTTCTTGCCTTCGACCGGGTCGTCGATGCCAACCACAAGGGGTGCCGAGTTGACTAGCGAGTTGGCCAAAACGACAGATGAAGCGCTGGGCTCTGGCTCGCACATGGTGCCGATCTCGTACAGCTTCAAAGCGTCTTCTTCGCCCTCGAAGAGGATCGACTCAGGAATCCCCATGAGCAGCCCCGAGTAGCGCCACGTCGCCATGAAGCTGGCCGCCTCCTCTGCGCTGAACTCTGCTCCCAAACTCCTCATGTGCTTGAGCAGCCGGGCAGAGAAGGCGGTGATCGCGTAGCCGCAATGGGCCGCGCTCAACGGGACGCCCATTGCATCTGTGTCCCAGTCCTCAGAATTGTTGAGCAGGAACCTCACTTGGGCATGGACAAGGCGTATCCGAAACGAGAGCCTCCACCCGTCTCCATAAGGCTCCATCCCGCCGGGAAAGAAAATCTCCAACATATGA
>VYDF01000056.1 GCA_009843565.1 Acidimicrobiia bacterium
TCGACGGGACCGACCAGCCGGTGATCGGCATCGACATCCGCGACATGACGGTGGACGAGATGCGGGTGGGTATGAGACTGCGCTGCATCTGGCGCGATCCCGAGGAGCGTTCGGTGGAGGACATCGACAATCGCTACGGCAACATCCCCGAAGCGGTGTACGCCCGGTTCGAGCCCACCGGCGAACCCGACGTGCCCGCCGACCAGCTCAAGGAGCACTCATGGTAAGCCTGGCCGAAGACGTTGCCATCGTCGCATTCTCACAGACCCCCTCTCACGCCCAATTCAACGACAGCGAGCCGGCCATGATCATGCCGTGCGTGAACTCGGTGATCGAGCAGGTGGGTATGGACCGCCACGACATTGACTTCACCATCGCTGGCAGCTGTGACTACTTGTCGGGGATGCCGTTTGCCTTCGTCATGAACATCGACGCGGTGGGGGCATGGCCGCCCGTCTATGAGAGCCACGTGGAGATGGACGGGGCCTGGGCTCTGTTCGAGGGGTTCGTGCGGCTGCAGTCGGGCGACATCGACACGGTGCTGGTGTCGGGCTCGGGCAAGTGCTCGCCGGGCAGCTACCGGGAGGGGTTCTCGCTCCAGACCGACCCTTACGTCCACGCACCCATTGGGCTGGACCCCCGGACCCAAGCCGGGTTCCAGGCCCAGGCCCTCATAGCCGCAGGCAAGGCCACCGAGCGGGATTTCGCCGAGGTGGTGGCTCGCAGCCACGCCAGCGCCAAGAACAACCCCTACGCGCAGCTCAGCGGGGACCTGTCGGTAGACGAATTGCTGGCTGAGCCCTACCTCCAGCAGCCGCTGCGCCGCCTCGACTGCCCGCCCACCAGCGACGGGGCCGCGGCCATGGTTATCGCCCGGGCCGACAAGGCCCGAGAGCTGTGCGACAACCCGGTGTGGATTCGGGGCATCGATCATCGCATCGAGTCGCACCACCCCACGCTGCGGGATCTGACCGACTCGCCGTCGGTGCGGACCGCGGCCGAGCGGGTGGGTCTCCACGATGGACCGGTGGACATCGCCGAGCTGACCGTGACCTACAGCCCCGAGGAGATCATCTTGCGGGATGCCCTCGGGCTCAACGGCGACACCGCGGTGAACCCGTCGGGCGGGCCGCTCACCGGTAGCCCGTTCATGGCGGTGGGCCTCACCAGGGTGATCGAGCTGGCCCGCGCCATCGCCAACGGTGATGGCGGCCGGGGCGTGGCCCACGCCTCCAGTGGTCCGGCCTTGCAACAGAACCTGCTCTGCATCTTGGAAGGAGACAGCTGATGTTCTCGAGGAAAACGCAGGGCAAAAGCACAGGGAGGACGATCTGATGGCACCCCGACCTTGTGCCGTACTGGGCATCGGCCAGACCAAATACAAGCGCCGCCGCGACGATGTGACCTTGGACGGACTGGTTCGAGAGGCCGTGCTGCGGGCCTTGGAGGACGCCGGCGCCACCTTCGACGACATTGACGCCATCGTGATCGGCAAGGCTCCCGACGCTCTCGAAGGCGTGATGATGCCGCTGTTGAGCCTGTGCGATGCGCTGGGCGCCATCGGCAAGCCCATCCACCGGGTGCACACTGCTGGGTCGGTGGGGGCGTCAACCTCCATCTCGGCGGTGAATCTGGTGGAGTCGGGCATGTACGACACCGTGTTGACCGTGGCCTACGAGAAGCAGTCGGAGGGCAACGCCACTTGGGCGCTGTCGGGCGGCAAGAGCGGCGGCCAGGGTGCGGGCGGCACGTTCGCCCCGTGGATCCGCAACTACATCGCCCGGTCGAAGGCTCCTGAGCACATCGGCTGGATGGTGGCGGTGAAAGACCGTCTCAATGCGCTCAAGAACGAATACGCCCACCTGCATCTGCCCGACATCTCCATCGAGAAGGTGCGAGAGTCGCCCATGCTGTGGGATCCGCTCCACTTCCTGGAGTCGTGCCCCTCTTCGGACGGGGCCGCGGCCATGGTGTTGGGCAACGACGACATCGCCAAGAAGTCTGGCCGCCCGCCGGCGTGGGTCATCTCCCACGCCAAGCGGACCGAGTTCGGCCAGTTCCCCGGACGCGACACGGTGCGCCCCCAAGCCGGGGTGGAGTGCTCCGAGGCCCTGTATCGCAAGGTGGGCATCACCAACCCCCGGGAGCAGATCGACTGCGCCGAGCTGTACGTGCCGTTCTCGTGGTACGAGCCCATGTGGCTGGAGGGGCACTCCATCGCCGAAGAGGGCGAGGGGTGGAAGATGACCGATGCCGGCGACACCGAGCTGGGCGGATCGTTCCCAGTGAACATGTCGGGCGGCGTGCTGTCGTCCAACCCCATCGGGGCGTCGGGCATGATCCGCTGTTTGGAGGCGGCCAACCAGGTGCGGGGCACCGCCGGCGAATACCAGGTGCCGGGGGCCAAGATTTCTATCGGCCATGCCTACGGCGGCGCCGCCCAGTACTACGCCATGTGGATGGTGTCGTCTGAGCTGAATCCGGTTTTCTGACGATGGCCGGCATTGCCGACGGCCGAGTGGTAGTGATCACCGGAGCCGCCCGAGGACTGGGCCGAGCCCACGCCCTGGAGTTCGCCGCCGAGGGGGCCAGGGTGCTGGTCAACGACCTTGGGGTGGAGCGCGACGGCTCGGGCGGCGCCTCGGAGCCGGCCCAGGAAGTGGTGGCCGAGATCCGGGCTCTGGGGGGAACCGCCGAGGCCAACGCCGCCGATGTGGCCGACTGGGACCAGGCCGAGGCCATGATCACCCAGGCCATCGAGACGTGGGGCTCTGTTGACACGCTGGTGTGCAACGCTGGCTTTTTGCGCGACCGGATGCTGGCCAACATGAGTGAGTCGGAGTGGGACGCCATCATGCGGGTCCATCTCAAGGGTCACTTTGCCCCGGCCCGCCACGCTGTGGCTCACTGGCGCGACCGGTCCAAGGCGGGAGAGGACGTGCGGGGGAGGCTCATCAACACCAGTTCCGGCGCCGGACTGCTGGGCTCTATCGGCCAGGGCAACTACGCCGCGGCCAAGGCCGGAGTGGCGGCGCTGACCATTCAGCAAGCCGCGGAGTGGGGCCGCTACGGAGTTTCGGTGAACGCCATCGCTCCCGATGCCCGCACCCGTATGACCGCGGGGATTATGTACACCGAAGAGGCTCCCGAAGGCTGGGACGAAAAGGACCCGGCCAACGCCTCGCCACTGGTGGTGTGGCTGGGGTCGGACGCCTGCGACGTGACCGGCCGGGTGTTTGAGATAGCCGGTGGTGCGATCAACGTGTGCGACGGGTGGCAGCACGGGCATGTGGTGGATGTGGGGCGCAAGTTTGCCGCTGCTGAGGTTGGTGACGCGGTGCACGCCTCCATTGCTGGTTCGCCGGAGCCGGCACCGGTGTACGGCGCGAGCTGAGTTCTAGCTCGGAATTTCTCTAAAGGGGACGCCCTTGTCCACCCGGATATCGGGGGGGAGGCCCAGCACCTTTTCACCGATGGTGTTGCGCTGGATGTTGTCGGTGCCGCCGCCGATGCGCGACGCCCACTGTCCCAAGAACTCGTATTGCCAGCGCCCCTCGTCACGGGCGCTGTCGCCGTGGAGCATCCCGTCCGCACCGTTCATGGCCATGACCAAGTCGCCCATCTCCCCGAAGTGCAGGGAGATGGCCAGCTTCATGGTGGAGCTCTCGGGGCCGGGCAGCTCCCCGCGGCTGGTCGCGGTCCGCACCCGGTAGCCCTGATACTTCATGATCTCCATGCGGATGTAGGCCTTGGCCAGTTCCTGGCGGATCACCGGATCGCGGTCGGTGCCGGTCTGCTGGGCCAGCTTCACCAACTCCTTGAAGCGGGTCCGGGCATTGGATCCCCCGATCAGGGCTCGCTCGTTGGACAGGGTGGTCATGATCGGACCCCAGCCGGTGTTGACCCCGCCGAGGATGTTCTCGTGGGGGATCCGCACATCCGACAAGAACACTTCGTTGAAGTGGGCGGCGCCGGTGATCTGTACCAGTGGGCGAACCTCGATGCCGGGAGTGTTCATGTCCACCAGGAAATAAGTGATTCCCCGGTGCTTGGGTTGGTCGGGGTCGGTGCGGGTCAACAAGATGCCCCAGTCGCTGTACTGGGCGCCTGAGGTCCATACCTTCTGACCGTTCACCACCCACTCGTCGCCGTCGCGTACTGCGGTGGTTCGCAGTCCGCCCAGATCCGACCCGGCCACTGGCTCGGAGAACAGCTGGCACCACACCTCTTCTCCCTTGAGCATGGTAGGCAGGAAGCGTTCCTTCTGGGCATCGGTGCCGTGAGCGATGATGGTGGGGCCGGCCATGCCGATGCCCACCGCGAACACCCCGGTGGCCGACACCCGCTTGGCCTCCTCCTCCTTGAAGATGCCCTCCTGGATACCGCTCAGGCCCCGGCCTCCGTAGTCGGTGGGCCAGGTGATGGAACCCCATCCGCCGTCGTACTTGGTGCGCTGCCACGCCTTGCACCGGTTCACGTAGGCCATCTCAACTTCGGGGTCGGAAATGGTTATGGCCGTCTGGTCGCGGGGGCCGCCGCCGTCGGCGGGGATATTGGCATCCAGCCACTCCACGCACTCAGCCCGGAAGGCGGCTTCCTGGGGTGTCTCGTCAAAATCCATGCCGCGTTGATGGTAGCCAGAGGGCTGCCGGCAATCCCTACCGGACGGCAGGGCAGAGAGCGCGTCTTTGCCTCCATTCGGGTTTGGAGGGCGGCGGGTGCTTCAATGATGGCCGTGAAATTCTCCATGATCTTCGAGGCCCAGATGGCCGACCCGTCACGAGAGACCGAGCAGAAGGTCATCCGCGACTGTGTGGACCAGGCGGTGTTGGCCGAGGAGGTGGGCTTCGACAGGGTGTGGGCCGTGGAGCACCATTGCCTCAAGTGGTACGCCCACATGAGCGCCCCGGAAATCTTCTTGACCTGGGTGGCGGCCCGCACGTCGCGTATCCGCATCGGACACGGAGTGGTGTGCATGCCGTTCGGCTACAACCACCCGCTCCGGGCGGCCGAGCGCATCGCCATGCTGGATGTTCTTTCGGGTGGGCGGCTGGACGTGGGTGCCGGCCGGGGGGCCACTCTCCAGGAGATGTCGGCGTTCGGGGTCAAGCCCGAGGACACCTACGCCCAGGTGGAGGAGTCGCTGCGGATTATCTCCAACTGCTGGCGGGACGACGAGTTTGAGTGGGAGGGGCTGCTGGACATATCGCCCCACCCGATATTGCCCCGGCCGGTGCAAGACCCCCATCCGCCGCTGTATCTGGCCTGCACCAAGGTGGACACGGTGAAGCTGGCCGCCGAACTGGGCATCGGGGCGCTGGTGCTGGGGTTCGCCGGCGCCGATGAGATCCGGCTGATGAAGGAGACCTACGACGAGGCCATCGCCACCCGCACCGGCGAGCGGTTCGTGAGCGACCATCCCAACGACTGGTTCTCGGCGCTGTGCCCCACCACCATCCTCGACGACCGGGACGAGGCGTTTCGCATCGGGGCCCGGGGCCAGCGGTTCTTCGCGGAGGCCATCATGCACTGGAACCTGGGTACACCCCCGCCCCGGGCCGGATCAGAAGACGAGGACACCGCGGCGGCCATCGACGAGGCGGTGGGCAACGTCCACGCCAAGATCAGCGAGATGAACATTCCGCTCAGCCCCAACGCCACCAGCACGTTCAATGTCGAGCACGCCTACGGCAATTACGAAGACGCAATCCGCTACGTGAGCGAACTGGAGGCCGTTGGCTGCGACGAGATCATGTGCATGATCCAAATGGGCACCATCCCCCAAGAGGTAATGCTCGAAACCATCCGCCAATTCGGCCACCACGTGATTCCCCACTTCCGGGCCAAAGAAGAGGCGGCAGTACCGGCATAGATGCTTCATTGGCCAAAAGGAAGGGATTTTGTCTATGGGGTCGCAAACCAATCAGTGAAGTCGCTCCGTTCCAGAGGATCGTCCATCCACGAATTATCTGGTTCAGGAAGTTGGTCGGCGAGTTCGCATGTGAGCCAGCCTCTTGGCAAGCTCAATTGTTGGGGGTTTCCACGCAAACTAGACCATCTTAGGACTTTCTGTTTGCTAACCAATTCTGCGAGTTCCAGTGTCAAATGAACATCGTTAGCCGCATAGTGAATAACCTCTTGGCGTCGATGCGGTTCTTCATTCCAAATTCTGACGGCTTCCAAACCGTCCATACCTTGAGTTTTGCCCCTCAATCCCATCCCTGAGGCCACTTGTGCAATACCCACTGGCCAACCTTTTTCGCAGAAAATATTGAACATCATGTCCACATGACGTAGAGCTAGAGCTCGGCAATCTTCGTAGCGTCCCGATTCCGCTGCCAACACACGAAAGTCGAAGCTCAATCCGTTCCAAGTTGCAATGGTAAATCCATCGTCTGCTAGGGACTTCAGGCGATCTACAAACTTGCTCAGCTGATCCCTTGACATCTGACTTGCGATTTGTTCGTTGGGCTCATTGCCATACCACATTTCTGCTGTATGCTGGCCAGTCAGCATCAATCCAATACACGTTACTCCCAGGGCTCCCTTTTCTAGCCCATGTCTTTTGTTGTCAATCAATTCACGAGTCTCCAGGTCGAACGCAGCAAATCTCGCTTTTGCTGATGAACCTTTGCTGCGAGAGGTAGATTTCCAGAATGCTGCCATCTGCGCACTCTAACCTCCATAATGCAGTCTTGCCATATGGGATTCAATATCGGAACGAGTCGTCAAATTGATCTGAAGTAATTGGGGGTAACTGTCACAGGTTGGTTGTATTATTTTCGGCATGACGTCTAATGGTTCAGCGGAGGCTAAGAGCGTCGCAAGAAGCGATGTGTTTGGTGTGGAGCCAAGAGATTCGTTGTGTGTATAGCGGGTGGACGCTGGTGAACTTTCTCTTGAAGACTTGGATGATCGCATTGAAGAGATAGGCCGGGCGCGG
>VYDF01000054.1:0-1679 GCA_009843565.1 Acidimicrobiia bacterium
TGAGCCGCGAGGAGATGCGGATCATCAACCTCCACTACAACCTCGAGGAGTTCATCGGCATTCGCGAACTCTCCGACGAGGCGGTTGCCGAAATCGAAGCTCTCAGGGCTCAGCCAGCCGCCATCGGCCCCGTCATCGGCTAGACCCCAGAATCCAGCAGCTCAGCTGCGGCGTTGGCGCGCGATTTCGAAGCAGAGGATGGCGGCGGCGGAGGCGACGTTTAGAGATTCGACGGAAGCAGCCATGGGGATGGACACCCAGCGGTCCACGGCGGCGGTCTGGTCAAGCCCGTGGGCCTCGTTGCCCACCACCAGGGTGAGGGGGCCGGTGAGATCAGCTTCGTCGCAGGGGTCGCCCTGGTGGGGATGGGCGCCGATGCGATCCCCCACCGACGACTCCGCGGCCAATGGAATTTGAAATAGCGCGCCGGCCGATGCCCGAACGGTCTTTGGATTCCAGGGATCCACTGATCCGGGGCTGAACACCACGGCTTGGGCCCCGGCGGCCGCTGCGCTGCGCACGATGGTGCCCGCGTTGCCGGGGTCGGCCACCCCGGCCAGCTCGACGATGAAGTCGCCGTGGGCCAGCGGCTCAGGTTGGGGAATGCGGGCGGTGGCCATGACTCCCTGGGGCGTGACCACCGAACCCACCTTGGCCAGTACCCCGTCGCCCACCGTCCAGGTGGGGGCGTCAACTGAGACTCCCAGATCGGACCACAGGTCGATCACCGGCTCCACGAACACGTCCACCAACTCCAGACCCGCCGCCACCGCCTCGACTAGCAGTTGCGGGCCGTCGATGACGAACTTGCCGGCCTCGGCGCGTTCTCGGCGGTTGCGAACCAGGCGGCGAAGTTCCGCTACTCGGGGGTTCTTGGAGCTGAGGTTCAGCGCTACCCCACTGAGGCGGCTTCTTGCTCGGCCGCGGCGTTGGCGACCTCGACCAGCGCGGTGAAGGCCGCAGGATCGTTCACCGCCAACTCGGCCAGGATCTTGCGGTCCACCTCCACCTCGGCCAGCTTCAGGCCGTTGATGAACCGGCTGTAGTTGGTGCCGTTTTGGCGGCAGGCGGCGTTGATGCGCTGGATCCACAGGCGGCGGAACTCGCCCTTGCGGGCCCGGCGATCCCGGAAGGCGTACTGGCCGCTGTGCATCAGCTGCTCGTTGGCGCCCCGGAATGTGCGGCTCTTGTTGCCGTAATAACCCTTGGCCCGCTTCACCACCGCCCGGCGGCGTTTGCGGGCAGTGACGGCGCGCTTGACTCTGGCCATCGTGTTCTCCTTCGACTCGTACTCGTCGGTTCAGGCCCTACAAGCCCAGTTGGCGCTTGACGGCCGGCGCGTCAGCTGACGACACCTGGGCCGGGCCGCGCAGCTGGCGCTTGCGCTTGGGGGCCTTCTTCTCGAGGATGTGGTTCTTGTAGGCGCTGCGCCGGCGGAGCTTGCCGGTGCCGGTGGTCTTGAACCGCTTGGCCGCGCCTCGGTGGGTTTTCATCTTGGGCATGTCAGTTTCCTGCGCTTTACTGAGCAGATTCGGCTGCCGCGGCCTCTTCGGCTGCTTGGCTGGCCGACCGGGCGGCCTGCTTGCGGGACTGTCTCTTCGCCGGTCCCAGCACCATGACCATGTTGCGTCCGTCCAGCCTCGGGTAGACCTCCACCTTGGCCACGTCTTCCACCTCGT
>VYDF01000054.1:1689-6888 GCA_009843565.1 Acidimicrobiia bacterium
CGCCGGGCCCGATCTTGGGTCGGTACTTCATCTCCTTGACAACGATGTTGGTGCTGTTTCGTCGAGACTCCTTGGCCCGTTGGGCGGCCTCGTACTTGTACTTGCCGTAGTCCATAATCCGGCACACCGGCGGGTTCGCCTTCTCAGCGACCTCTACCAGGTCTAAGCCGGCATCACGGGCCATGTCCAACGCCTCTGGCAGCAGGCGAATGCCTATCTGCTGTCCATCCTGATCGACGAGGCGAACCTCATGGGCTCTTATCCTGTCGTTGATCCGGGGCTCAGCATCTGCCGAAGCTATGGCCGATCACCGCTCTGCAATGCGCACAATCCTCTCTCTCGACTATTGGGGTTGGCCCGCCGGGAACAGATAGCGATCCCGCTTGCGCGCCGAAGTTGCGGGGTAACAGTATCAGCGTTAGGGCACAATCACGCCAAACGAGGCGAAAAGGAGTCAAGAAAGACGATGAGCACACTGTGGACACCAGGCGGAGAGGTACCAGTTGACGACGGCAGGGGGCGCTCGGCCACCCCGCCACCCCAGGGCTCGGCCGACCAACCCGAAGATCCGTTGGCCGGGCTGAGCGACGAGGAGCGGGCTCAAGCAGAGGAACTGGCCCAGCAGCTGGCCGAGGCCCGAGAGCAGATCGCCCAAACTCCGGCATCGGTGGTGGTGGGCAACCACGCCATGGGGCTCTATGAGCTGGGGGCCATCCACCTCAGCCAGCAGCCGCCGAATTTGGACGAAGCCCGGTTGGCCATCGACGCCCTCGGCGCGCTGGTCGACGGGCTCGAGGGCCGCCTCGGCGAGCACGAGGCCACGCTGAAGGACGCCCTCCACCAGATCCGCATGGCATTCGTGCAAGTGTCGCGTCTCGTCGAGGGTTCGGACGACGAGGCAGGAGACGAGGCGGGGGAAGCCGAGGGATCTAGCGAGGAGTAATCCCGGCCGCCTCCCACGAGCCCCGGTGCCCAGGGGTCAAGTGGAAGGTCACCGCGATTCCAGCCTCGATCGCGCGGCTTCCGTCAGCGATCGCCGTGCAGTGGAACGGGTAGGCGGCACCGTCCCTTGCATCCACCACGCCCCAGCCGGTGGCGTCGTCGAAGTCGACGACCGTGCCTGCGAGAGGGACGCCGGGGGCGGTCAGGCTCAATGGACGATTTTGGCCAGCGGCAGCTCGATGATGTCGCTGGCCCCCGCGTCGCGCAGGTCGGGAATCAGGACATTGATATCGACCTTGGGCACCACTGTCTCCACGGCATAGCCGTGTCCTCCGAACAGCTCGTTGACCGTGGGGGCCTTCATCGAGGGCAGCAGGTCGATCACCTTGTCCAAGCTGGCCGCCGGCACGTTCATCTTCACCAGCACCTTGCCTCGGGCCTCCAGCACCCCGCCCAAGAGGGTGTGGATCTGCTCCATGGCATGGCGGCGCTCGGGGTCGGCATAGCTGGCCGGGTTGGCCACCAACTCGGTGTAGGAGGTGAGGATGGTGTGAATGATCTTGAGGCCAGCGGCCCGCAGCGCTCGGCCGGTCTCGGTGATCTCCACCACCGCATCCACGATGTCGGGGGCCTTGGCCTCGGTGGCCCCATACGAAAGGGCGATGTCGGCTTCAATGCCCAAATCGTCGAAGAAGCGCTTGGTCAAGGCGGGATATTCGCTGGAGATCTTCACCCCCTGGGGCAAGTCTTCAACGGCTTCCCACGGCGAATCGCCCGGTACAGCCAGTACCATCCGAATCGGCTGGGAGGTGTTCTTGGAGTACTGGAGCTGGCCCAAAGACACCACTTCGCTGTCGGTCTCGACCACCCAATCTCGCCCGGTGATGCCCAAGTCGAACAGCCCGTCGGCCACATAGCGGGGAATCTCCTGGGGTCGCAGGATGCGGACCTGGTCTATGCGGGGGTCGTTGATGGTCCCCTTGTAGGCCACGTCCGAGCTGCGGTTCACGGGGATGTCGGCCGCGTCGAAGAGCTCCAAGGTCGCCCTTTCCAGCGACCCCTTGGGCAAGACCAATGAGAGCATGCCTCAACGCTACTGGTCACCGGCTGCCGGTCTGCGATCAATACTGGCTATTCGGGCCGAAGGTCGATCCGCAGGTCGGGGCCAAGCTGGGAGACCCCGGTGATCTCTCCCCGCCATAGCTCATCTATGGAGGGGGTGCCGGGGCCAGTGAACATGGGACGGCCGTCGTCGCCCCCAAACAGCGCGGGGGCCAGATAAACCACGTATTGGTCCACCAAGCCAGCCCGGTGGAAGGCAGCCGCAGTTGCGGCCCCTCCTTCCACGAGGAGCTGGACCACTCCCCGTTCTCCCAGTTCACACAGCACCTGCTCCAGCGGCCCATCCAGCTCCAGAGCAGGCTGGATGCGGGCATCGGGCGGAGCAGTGCCCAACACCACCCGCAGTGGCTGGCTGGTGCGGGGAGTCACTCCAGAGGGGGGCTGCCAGTCGCGCACGGTCAGAGCGGGATCATCGGCTCGGACGGTGCCCGCCCCCACCAGCACCGCATCACTTTCGGCTCGAATCCGATGGACGTCGGCCCGGGCGTCAGGACCGGTGATCCAGCGGCTAGTGGCATCGGGCGCGGCGATTCGGCCGTCGAGGCTGGCGGCCAGCTTCAGCACAACCCAGGGTCGTCCCGTGCGGCGGTGCCTCAGGTAGGGGGCAAGCAACTCGGCGGCCTCGGCAGCCCGTAGGCCCAATTCCACGTCTATCCCAGACTCTCGGAGCGCAGCGAGGCCCCGGCCCGACACCACAGGATCGGGATCCTCAACGGCCACCACCACCCGGGCGATCTTTGCGGCAACAATGGCCTCGGTACACGGCCCAGTGCGACCCCGGTGGTCACACGGCTCGAGGGTGGTGTAGAGGTCGGCCCCTTCGGCTCTCGGGCCGGCAGCTTCCAGGGCATTGACTTCAGCGTGGTTGCCACCGGGCGGTGACGTGGCGCCCAGGTACTGATTCTCGCCGGCATCGATCACGCAGCCCACCCACGGATTGGGAGAGGTCACCAGCCGACAGGAACGGGCTGCCTCCAAGGCCAAGTCCATCATGCGACCACCGCGTATTGCCTGGTCGCTCCGGGGCACTGTCAATGCTCGGTGGGCTGGTCGGCCAGCAGGCGCAAGGCGTGGGGAAGCATGTCGAGCACCGCACCCAGGCACTCCACCGACCCCTTGGGCGAGCCGGGAAGGTTCACGATCAGCGCCGTGCCCCTGGTGCCGGCGATGGCTCTCGACAGGCGGCCGAATGGGCTTACCAGCCGGGAGGCTTCGGCCAGCCCGTCGGCTCGGCGCTCCAGAACCGCGGCGGTGCCCTCCGGAGTGAGGTCTCGGGGTCCGAAGCCCGTGCCCCCGGTGGTGACGATGAGGCCGGCGAACCCATTGGACATGTCCGAAAGGGCATCGCGCACCGACTCGATTCCGTCCTCGACAGCCCGGCGGTCGGCGATCTCATAACCCTCGCCGGCCAGCATCTCGACTAGGGCGTCGCCCGAGCCGTCTTGGCGGGTGCCGGCGATCACGCCGTCCGACACGGTCAGAACTTTTGCAACCAGCCCGGCAGTCTCTTGGTCAGCCATAGCCGGTCACACTACCCATCGGGAGTTTTGTAGATGACAGCAAACATCCCATCAGTGTTGTGATCTTGGGGGAGGACAAGGGCGCCGCGGCCGTGGGAGCGCCAGCGAGGATCGTCAATGGGGACTGCGACGGCAGACGGGTGCTCCCGGGCCACCAACTCGTCGATGGTCACCGTCTCGGCCTTGGTCATGGTGCAGACGGAGTAGGCCACAACGCCTCCTGGTCGGACCATTTCGAACGCAGCTCGTACCAAATCGGCCTGGAGCTGGGCTAGTTCGACGACATCGCCAGGGCTTACTCGCCAGCGGGCATCGGCCCGTCGCCCCAGCACGCCCAGCCCGGAACAGGGAGCGTCCACCAGGACCCGGTCAAAGGAATTGGGGCGAAACGGAGGATGGCAACCGTCAGCGGCCAACACTCCGGCCAAGGAAGCACCCGTCTTGACGGAATTGGCCGCGACCAATTGGGCCCGATGCCGGCGATGATCAGCCGCCACCACTGTGGCCTGATTAAGGGCCATAGCCGTCGCTTTGCCTCCTGGGCCGGCGCACATATCCAACACCCGATCCCCCGGCTGAGGATCAACCAACTCGGCCACCCATTGCGACGCCTGATCCTGGGTGTAGCCGTCGGGCCGAACGGTGACTGGTGGTGGCCGGTTCATGTGTTCCAATGCGCCGAGAGCATCGCTGGCACCGAGATCAAGTTCCAGCTGTTCAATGACCCAGTCTGGATAGCTGAGTCGGATCGCCTCGGTAGGCCAAGCTGCCTCCAGGTCAGCCACCCGCCGCAAGACGGCGTTGACGAATCCCTTTGGCGGCGGGATGCGGCTCCTACGGTCTCGCTCACCGCCGCATAGGCCGGGGTGTCCATCATGTGGAGCTGGTAGGCCCCAATCCTCAGCAAGTTTCGGGTGGTGAGGTCGGGCGGGTCAGACACGAAGCCGTCGATGAGATGGTCCAAGGCCCGGCGCATACGGGTGACCCCGTAGACCAATTCGGTGATGAACCCGGCATCGCGCTCGGGCAGCTTGGCTGAGGCCAATACCAAGTTGGCAAAGGCCCCGTCGCCCTCGATCCGGTCGAGGAGCTGGGCGGCGACGGCTCGGGCGTTTGGCGACGCCTCACCCGATTGGGGGCGGCTCACGATCCGAGCCGGTCGCCCGGAGTCGGTCGAGCACCCCGGAGCCAGTCCTCGGCGGCTTGGCGCGACTTACCCTCGGCCTGAACCTCCACCAGTTGAAGCTGTCCATCTCCGGTGCCGACGACGGGTCCGTCGAGTTCTCCCGGCGGCTGGGATCCTGTAACTGGCAGCGCCGACCAGATCTTCAGGGTCTTACCCCTCCACGTTGTCCACGCCCCGCCCACCCGGACCTGGCGATTCAAGAACTCCGCCGAGTTCGCCCAGTCGAGGCGAAGCTCGTCCCGACTGGTCTTGGCTGCATACACCGGCTCGCCCTCTTGGGGCTCGGGCGTGCCCAGGCCATCTTGTAGGGCGCTGACCAGCATCGGAACCGCAACGTCCACCAGGTCAGCCCGCAGCGATGCTGCGGTGGCGTTAGGGGCAATGGGCACTTCGACCCTGCGATAGACCCGGCCGGTATCGAGACCCTCG